>NZ_JAAKSL010000034.1:0-625 GCF_049173895.1 Aeromonas sp. 602200 | reverse complement strand
GTGATTGTCAACGCCGCAGCCCACACCGCAGTCGACAAGGCCGAAAGCGAGCGGGAGTTTGCCGAGCTGCTCAACGCCACCAGTGTGGCGGCGATTGCCAAAGAAGCGGAAGCCTTGGGGGCCTGGCTGGTGCATTACTCCACCGACTATGTGTTCGATGGCAGCGGTGAGCGCCCCTGGGTGGAAACCGATGCAACCGCCCCGCTCAACGTCTATGGCGAAACCAAGCTTGCGGGTGAGCAAGGGGCCGCACTTTGTTCCCGTCACCTGATCTTCCGCACCAGCTGGGTTTACGCCGCCCGCGGCGCCAACTTTGCCAAGACCATGCTGCGCTTTGGCAAAGAGCGTAGCGAGATGTCAGTGATCAATGACCAGTTCGGCGCTCCGACCGGCGCCGAGTTGCTGGCCGATTGCACCGCCCATGCTCTCCGCGTGGCGCAGCGCAAACCCGAGGTCGCCGGGCTGTACCATCTGATTGCCTCCGGTACCACCACCTGGTTTGACTACGCCCAGCTGGTGTTTGCCAAAGCCAGAGAGGCTGGCGTTGCACTGGCGGTGACACAACTCAATGCGGTGCCGACCAGCGCCTTCCCTACCCCGGCCAAACGCCCCCATAACTCCCGCC
>NZ_JAAKSL010000033.1:0-646 GCF_049173895.1 Aeromonas sp. 602200 | reverse complement strand
CTGACTGCCAAGGCATCCACCATGTACGCTTAGTCACTTAACCATACAACCCCAAGAAGTGTCGGTGAAACCGGCACAGCTTGTTGTCGTACAACAAGGACCAAATAAAATTTGGTTTTCGCCAAGAAGTTTCCAAAGCACTTGTAACAAATGTTTGAGAACTACTTTTTAAATCAGCTTTCCAGATTGTTAAAGAGCATGTTTGCAACGGCGCGCCGAAGAAAACAGAGTTAAGAATCAGTTTCTTAACTCTGCATTCTTGTTAGCAAGAAGAGAAGTGGCGTCCCCTAGGGGATTCGAACCCCTGTTACCGCCGTGAAAGGGCGGTGTCCTAGGCCTCTAGACGAAGGGGACCCAAAATCATCTTTGCGCTGCGTCAGCAGTGCAGATTTTGGGTAATGGCGAGTGCCGAGCCTGCGAGGCCGAGCGCCATTATTCACATCCCAAAACCCAATGACAGGGCTTCTCTCGTTTGGCTTTCGCCAAACAAGCACTGACGCTTGCGCATCAGGTCTTTGCTCTAACTACTTTGAATCAAGGCAATCTGTGTGAACACTCAACAACTTCGTCATCTTAAGGTAAGGAGGTGATCCAACCCCAGGTTCCCCTAGGGTTACCTTGTTACGACTTCACCCCAGTCATGAAT
>NZ_JAAKSL010000032.1:0-700 GCF_049173895.1 Aeromonas sp. 602200 | reverse complement strand
CGACGGCTTCAGGCTCTTGGCGATCTCCACCACGCTGTTGTCGTAGAAATAGAGGCCGGTCACCGCATAGTTGCTCTTGGGCTCCAGTGGCTTCTCTTCCAGAGAGATCGCGGTGCCCTCTTTATCAAATTCCACTACCCCATAACGCTCGGGGTCATGCACGTGGTAGGCAAAGACGGTAGCGCCACTCTCTTTGGCCGCTGCCGCCGCCAACTGTTTCTGCAGGTCATGGCCGTAGAAGATGTTGTCGCCGAGCACCAGCGCACAGGGGTCTGACCCGATAAACTCTTCACCCAGAATAAAGGCTTGTGCCAACCCGTCCGGGCTTGGTTGTACCTTGTATTGCAAATTCAGGCCCCATTGGCTGCCATCACCCAGCAATTGCTCAAAACGGGGGGTATCTTGCGGCGTGCTGATGATCAGAATATCGCGAATACCCGCCAGCATCAGGGTGCTGAGCGGATAGTAGATCATCGGCTTGTCATAGATGGGCAGCAGCTGCTTGCTCACAGCCATGGTCACCGGATAGAGACGGGTGCCTGAGCCACCGGCCAGAATAATGCCTTTACGTTTGGTCATGATGCTTGTTTCTTATTTTTAAATTGCAAAAGAAAAGGGTGGCTTGCGGCCACACCTTTCTGTTTTATCCCTGCCAGCCAGGGAGGCAGTCACTACATCCCTGGCCAGTGATTTACTTGCC
>NZ_JAAKSL010000031.1:0-1170 GCF_049173895.1 Aeromonas sp. 602200 | reverse complement strand
GTTCGTCTCGTGTCTCAGTGTTGTGTCTCCGGATTTGCCTAGAAACACCACCTACGCACTTTCACCAGGACAACCGTCGCCTGGCCCACCTAGCCTTCTCCGTCCCCCCATCGCAATTACAAGTCGTGCAGGAATATTAACCTGCTTCCCATCGACTACGCCTTTCGGCCTCGCCTTAGGGGTCGACTCACCCTGCCCCGATTAACGTTGGACAGGAACCCTTGGTCTTCCGGCGAGGAGGCTTTTCACCCCCTTTATCGTTACTTACGTCAGCATTCGCACTTCTGATATCTCCAGCATACCTCTCGATACACCTTCGCAGACTTACAGAACGCTCCCCTACCACTCACACATAAGTGTGAATCCGCGGCTTCGGTGCCTGGTTTGAGCCCCGTTACATCTTCCGCGCAGGCCGACTCGACTAGTGAGCTATTACGCTTTCTTTAAATGATGGCTGCTTCTAAGCCAACATCCTAGCTGTCTGAGCCTTCCCACATCGTTTCCCACTTAACCAGAACTTTGGGACCTTAGCCGGCGGTCTGGGTTGTTTCCCTCTTCACGACGGACGTTAGCACCCGCCGTGTGTCTCCCGGATATTACTTACTGGTATTCGGAGTTTGCATGGGGTTGGTAAGTCGGGATGACCCCCTAGCCCAAACAGTGCTCTACCCCCAGTAGTATTCGTCCGAGGCGCTACCTAAATAGCTTTCGGGGAGAACCAGCTATCTCCGAGTTTGATTGGCCTTTCACCCCCAGCCACAGGTCATCCCCTAACTTTGCAACGTTAGTGGGTTCGGTCCTCCAGTTGATGTTACTCAACCTTCAACCTGCCCATGGCTAGATCACCCGGTTTCGGGTCTACACCTTGCAACTAGACGCCCAGTTAAGACTCGGTTTCCCTACGGCTCCCCTATACGGTTAACCTCGCTACAAAATGTAAGTCGCTGACCCATTATACAAAAGGTACGCAGTCACCCCGAAGGGCTCCCACTGCTTGTACGTACACGGTTTCAGGTTCTATTTCACTCCCCTCACAGGGGTTCTTTTCGCCTTTCCCTCACGGTACTGGTTCACTATCGGTCAGTCAGGAGTATTTAGCCTTGGAGGATGGTCCCCCCATATTCAGACAGGATGTCACGTGTCCCGCCCTACTCGATTTCACATCAAGGT
>NZ_JAAKSL010000030.1:0-1226 GCF_049173895.1 Aeromonas sp. 602200 | reverse complement strand
CATCTGCGATCTGCTGGACGAGATGGTGCCGAAAGCGGGCTCTTACCGCGATCAAATCACCTATGTAGCGGATCGTCCCGGTCACGATCGCCGCTATGCCATCGATGCCAGCAAAATGAGCGCGGAGTTGGATTGGCAACCGCAAGAGACCTTTGAATCCGGTATTCGCAAAACTGTGCAGTGGTATCTGGATAACCAGCAGTGGGTCAGCAACGTCAAGAGCGGTGCCTACCAATCCTGGATTGAGCAGAATTACGGGGAGCGTGCCTGATGCATATTCTGCTGTTTGGCAAAAACGGCCAGGTAGGCTGGGAGCTGCAACGGGCACTGGCGCCGCTGGGGCGTATCACTGCCGTTGATTTTGACTCCACTGACTATTGCGGCGATTTCAGCAACCCGGCAGGGGTGGCCGACACGGTACGTCTGGTCAAGCCGGACGTGATTGTCAACGCCGCAGCCCACACCGCAGTCGACAAGGCCGAAAGCGAGCGGGAGTTTGCCGAGCTGCTCAACGCGACCAGCGTGGTTGCGATAGCCAAAGAAGCGGAAGCCTTGGGTGCCTGGCTGGTGCATTACTCCACCGACTATGTGTTCGATGGCAGCGGTGAGCGTCCCTGGGTGGAAACCGATGCCACCGCTCCGCTCAACGTCTATGGCGAAACCAAGCTGGCGGGTGAGCAAGGGGCCGCGCTTTGTTCCCGTCACCTGATTTTTCGCACCAGCTGGGTCTATGCCGCTCGGGGTGCCAACTTTGCCAAGACCATGCTGCGCTTTGGCAAAGAGCGTAGCGAGATGTCAGTCATCAATGACCAGTTTGGCGCTCCGACCGGCGCCGAGTTGCTGGCTGATTGCACCGCTCATGCGATCCGCGTGGCGCAGCGCAACCCCGAGGTCGCCGGGCTGTACCATCTGATTGCCTCCGGCACCACCACCTGGTTTGACTACGCCCAGCTGGTGTTTGCCAAAGCCAGAGAGGCTGGCGTTGAACTGGCGGTGACACAACTCAATGCGGTGCCGACCAGCGCCTTCCCTACCCCGGCCAAACGCCCCCATAACTCCCGCCTTGATACCGGCAAATTCCAGCGCACCTTCGATCTGGTGCTGCCGGAGTGGACCGTCGGTGTGGAGCGGATGTTGACCGAGATCCTTGGCAAGTAAATCACTGGCCAGGGATGTAGTGACTGCCTCCCTGGCTGGCAGGGATAAAACAGAAAGGTGTGGCCGCA
>NZ_JAAKSL010000027.1:0-5612 GCF_049173895.1 Aeromonas sp. 602200 | reverse complement strand
CTACCTCACGTGCAAGCGCTTGAGCATGTGCATCCTTCTCTGCTACCTCACGTGCAAGCGCTTGAGCATGTGCATCCATATCAATAATTTCTTTTGCTAAAGACTGAGACCGCTCATTTAGTCTTTTTATTTCCATACCAAGTTCTTCAACCCGAGAGTTTTGAGAAAAAATAGAAATCTTTAGCAATTCAATGTTTTTATCTAAGTTATTATTAGTTTCTTTCAGCTGTGCATTTTCAATATCTTTGTTCTCGATATGACGTTTCAGGTCGTATAGTTGCCGCTCAAAGAAACCTTTACTTTCTTGATAGATTAACCCCTGTTTTGTTGTACTAGCATTATTAATTGCAGTCAGTAGATATACACATCGACTCGCCTTGTCAAACAACTGAGCCATTTCAGGAAAACCAAATGGTAAAGGCGAATCAATATCACCAATAACATTCAACCAAGATGCTGTAGAAATACGACGCACCTCTTGAATGGATTTTAAAAGGTATGACTTGGCTTTATTAGGTGATTTTTCATTTAAATATATAATTGCCAACCAATATAGTGAATCGATGATCTTGGCGCCAAGTAATGGACTATATTTCAACACGTCATATTCAGAGCAAGAAGTATAAAGTTGCTTGGCTTTTGAAATATCCCCCCTTTTTCTTGCTAACTCACCGCCAGCATAAAGTAGAGATACGATCCAACGTTGTTGGTGAGGCGAGGGCTCATCTATTCTCTTATAATCAATTACTTTAGATACAAGATCATTATAATCCTGTTCAGAGATACAATCATAAGACATTACATTATATATATATCCGCATAAAGCAGCGCCATAGTCCACCGAAGACATTGAGAAATGATTGAGCACATTTTGCTGCATTGAAGATAAACATTTGTATGAGGTATTTCTCATTCCAATTGCAATCATGCCCTTCACAAGCCATGGATTATTATAATCTCTTGAAAATGCAGACACATTAAATTCATCACTTTCAGGAATTTTCCAGCAAGTCTCATAATATGGAACATTAATACCCTCGGCTGGATTCTTCATAACAAGCAGTAAAATCCATTCGGCTTCACTATCTAATTCCTTGTTAGGGTCAATCTCAGTCCATTTTCTGGGGGAATGGTGACATTTCATAGCTCCACCAGCTACTTGTGTGTATCCCTTTTCCAACATGAAGTACTTGCTACACTCTCCAACCAATCTCGGCCATGTATAAACATGTAAATGATGAGGATTTGGATCTTTTCCTGTCTCATCGGCCCAATTGTTTGGGGCGCAGAGCATTATTCTACCAGAAGGTTTAAGAACTCGTTTTAACGCATTTAAATACAACTCCGGTTCCGGAACATGTTCTATTGTTTCGAAGGCAGTAATGAAATCGATACTATTGTCTGGTATTTCATCCAGTCTCTGTGCATCGCCAACATAGAATTCAACCTCTCCAGTCATTCCATAGTGAGCACGAGCATACGAAATACCAAAATCACTGAGATCGACCCCGACAACTTTTTTGGCTCTTGAATTTTGATATAAAATGTGACTCCCATAACCTAATCCACATGCTACGTCAAGAACAGTGTCTTCTGGGCGAATAAGTTCAGCCGCCTTGTGGTATCTGATACAATGAGCATCACTACGCCGACCTGTTTCGCGCAACATATCTGTATGAAGTAGGCGTTCTTCAGGAAGGACTTTCAGATCATATTTATCCAAAGCATTTTTGTTAACCTTTTCTAATAGTATAAATATCTGCCAACCATCGTTATTTAACGATTCATAATTGTTTACATGATAATATAGAGGATGCTTTCGGAAACCATTTTCAAAGCAGCAGCTCTCCCACCAAGTACGATTTTCGACAGTTAAATGCCAATGCCCATCGCGATCTTCGGTGGTTGCTATCTGAAGAAAGACATATCTAGATGACACACGATATAGCTCCTGAAGAGCCTTTGGTACATCATCTTTAGCAAGATGTTCCATGCAATCGGTAGAAACAATATAGTCAAAACTATCATCTGAAAATGGCATTGATAAAATTGACCCTTGATAAAAGCGCTCAGGCCATCTCGTATTAGCTCGTTCAATGACTATATCTGAAACATCAAACCCATACGCATCAATTCCTCTTTTGAGAAGCTCACAGACAAGATACCCCTCCCCACTTCCAACATCGAGTACTTTTCCAAAACCACAAGAACTAGCAATCAGCTCTGAGATATCGACTAGATTACTACTCCGCTCATTCTCACGATCTTCATGGCACCAATATGAGTCATACATACTGTGATAATCTACATTCACTGAGTCTTTCATTTACAATTCTCCCAATTTGCTGCCATCTGAAGATCGGTCATACCACCAAAGAAATACTCATCTTGTCTAATCAATGTCTGGAAGAATGCCGCTTCATCTTTCCAATGCAAAACTCGCTGCGCACTATAGTCAGGTTTATCCTCGTAGGATAAACAAGCCTGGATCTCATATAAGTTAGTTCCTAATACGCAATGAAATTCAAACCAAACAGAAAACTCCTCATTTGTTTTTATTATTTTATCCCAAAATAAAGGCCCCTCTTTCGCCCCAGAAATAATTTGTATATCTTGGTTAAGGGTTCCCCAAGAATATATTTTTATTCCCTCTCTACTTCTAATTCTCACAGCAACGTTAATATGATTTATTTCAATATTTGAGCGACTTTTTACACATATTTTAATTTTATCTCCGGGGTAAAAAACGGCACAAGGTTCATCTTTTTCATTGAATGTTGCAACACTAATAATCTCCATTTCACCTTCACCGAAGGATAAGCTATCAGCTCGGCTAGATTGGGAAATAACAACTTCCTTATTGACACTGGATATTAAAGGCTCGTCATTTTTTTTAAAAGAATTGCTAGGGCCTGAAGATTCTTTATTTTTTACTTCTGCGTTAGTCTTAACTGTTTGGTTTGGCTTTGGAATTAGATTTGAAAAATAAGAAGACTCCTCTTCATGAAGAAGCTTACGGTAAGCTAATATTACTTTTGAAGAAGTATCACATAATACCTCTCTGCCTTTTTTTAAGAGAAGACTACGTTGAGTTAACGTTCTAACAGACTCTTGATCATGGGATACAAATAATAAAGTGACCCCATCTGATAAAAGTTTCTCAATGCGCTGAAAACAACGCTTCTGAAATAATGCATCACCGACAGCCAATGCTTCATCAATAATCAATATATCAGGATCAATTTGTACCTGAACAGCAAATGCCAAACGCACTAACATACCACTGGAATATGTTTTGACTGGCCTTTCTAAATATTCACCAATATCAGCAAATGCCGCAATTCTATCA
Source organism: Aeromonas sp. 602200 (assembly GCF_049173895.1). NCBI lineage: Bacteria > Pseudomonadati > Pseudomonadota > Gammaproteobacteria > Aeromonadales > Aeromonadaceae > Aeromonas > Aeromonas sp. 602200. The sequence goes on along the minus strand of NZ_JAAKSL010000027.1, from coordinate 2,263 downwards.
AAACGAGCATCTATTTCATCTCGACTCATACCGAGTAGCATACCATTAAGATAAACATTATCTCGCCCAGTAAATTCTGGGTTAAATCCTGATCCCAACTCGAGAAGTGCAGCTACACGCCCCTTAGTGTACACCGAACCCTCGGTGGGATTTAGTGTTCCAGTTATCAGTTGAAGCAGCGTGCTTTTTCCACAACCATTTCTCCCTACAATACCGAATGCCTCCCCTTTCTTTACTTCAAAAGAAATATCCCGAAGAGCCCAATGTTCCTTAAAATACTGTCTACGCTCAAACCCAAGTAAACCTTGCATTGGAGGGATTATAAATTGCTTTAAGCGATCTCTTGGAGATGAATATATTTCATAACGTTTACTAAGCTTTTCTACTTTTATGGATATTTCATTATTAGATGACATCTGCGAATCCTTTTCTTGTCTTTTGGAACCATACATAACCTAACCAAGAAACACATACAGATATCATCATATAATAGCCCCACAAAACCCAGTCTATACCATTCCCCCAATACATAGCACTTCTAGCTTGTTCAACTGCAAGTGTCACTGGACTCAGCCTTACTATCCCTTGAAATAATTCGGGTAGACTTTCTATAGGATAGAAGATTGGCGATAGAAACATCAATATAGATACGACCGTACCGACAACTTGGGATACATCCCGTAAGTATACCCCTAACGATGAAAGCATCCAAGTTATACCAAGAATGATAAATAGCAATGGTAGTATAACAATAGGGAAAAGTAGTATCTCAATATGAGGAATACCAAATATTACTATATAGAAACAAATCCAGACGCAGAGGCTAACTAACAAATGGAATAATGCACTTAGCATAGTTACAACAGGTAGTATCTCTAATGGAAAAATTATTTTCTTTATAAAGTTTACGTTAGATTGCATCAAAGATGGTGCACGATTTAAACATTCAGCAAAGAAATTGAAAATCATCAAACCGGAAAATAGTATTAGCGCAAACTCAGCTTTAGAACCGCTTCCTCCTAACCATCTAGCTTTAAATACAACACTAAAAAAGAACGTATATACACACAACATCAAAACTGGATTTAAAAAGGACCATAATAGCCCCAAAAAAGAACCCTGATATCTACCAATAACATCACGCAACGTCATTTGAATAATTAGCTGCCTATTTTTCCATAGATTGCTAACTAGTGAAAAAGATCCTATTTGTTTAGAACAAAACATTTTCATTTACCACATGCACTGTTAATGTATAGAAATAATTCTATCGTCTTCATTGAAAATATTCTGTACATCCAAAATTCGGATGCACCTTATCTTTGTCTGACATGATATATGCATCAAGACATGGCCACGATATGTTAATGTCAACATCATTCCATATAATCCCTCTATCATTTTGAGGAGAATAATAGGCTGTTGTTTTATACAAAAACTCTGCTGTCTCGCTTAACGTCAGGAATCCATGGGCAAACCCTTCCGGGATCCACAACTGTCGCTTGTTTTCACCTGACAGATGAACTCCTACCCATTGCCCGAAGGTCGGTGAGCTTCTGCGGATATCCACCGCCACATCAAATACTTCACCCACTACACAACGCACCAGCTTCCCCTGGGCATACGGGGGCAATTGATAGTGCAAGCCACGCAATACCCCTTTCGACGATTTGGAGTGATTATCCTGCACAAAAGTAACCGGATATCCTACGGCCTCTTCAAACGACTTGTGGTTGAAACTCTCAAAGAAAAAACCTCGTTCATCACCAAAGACTTTTGGCTCAAAAATAAGTACGTCAGGAATTGCTGTCTTGATTACATTCATCTGTCTATCCACATTAAATTCAATCTTTATGGGGGAGCATATTCCCTCCCCCTATATCAAATCAGGCTTTGGCAACCATTCTTAACAAATATTGGCCATAGGCATTTTTTGCCAACGGCGCGGCAAGCTCACGAACCTGTTCAGCATTAATAAACTTCTGGCGATAGGCAATCTCTTCCGGGCAAGCCACTTTCAACCCCTGACGGGTCTCGATGGTCTGAATAAAGTTGCTCGCTTCTATCAGGCTTTCATGAGTACCGGTATCAAGCCAGGCATAACCACGGCCCATCATCGCCACCGACAGATTACCTTGCTCCAGGTAGATACGGTTCACATCGGTAATTTCCAGCTCACCACGGGCCGACGGCTTCAGGCTCTTGGCGATCTCCACCACGCTGTTGTCGTAGAAATAGAGGCCGGTCACCGCATAGTTGCTCT
>NZ_JAAKSL010000026.1:0-8158 GCF_049173895.1 Aeromonas sp. 602200 | reverse complement strand
CCTAATGCCTAATGCCTAATGCCTAATGCCTAATGCCTAATGCCTAATGCCTAATGCCTAATGCCTAATGCCTAATGTCTAATGCCTATAGGCTTGAGTGATTATATATGATTTCCATAGGTGCTATTTTTAAAAATGAGTATCCGTTTATCTTGGAATGGCTCGCTTATCATCAATGCTTGGGTATCAATAATTTCTATATTGCTGATAATATAAGCACAGATGGCAGCTCTGAACTTCTGGCCGCCCTTGATACTATCGGCTTAATAAAAAGAATTAATTATCCCACACAACCCAATACCCCACCACAACTGGGAGCATATAGAGAGGTTCTAAAACGCGCCAAACAGGATGAATGGATAGCCTTTATTGATGCGGATGAGTTTTTCTCACCTCAGGACTATGAGGATGGGTTGACATCGATTAAACCCCTTTTGGAAAATCCTGAAATTGGGGCGATATCCATTAATTGGGCTGTTTATGGCTCATCCTATTCAATTCTGCCAAGTAATGGCCTAGTTATTGAGCGGTTTACACATCGAGCCCCAGAACATCATGCTGTTAACAAACATTATAAATCCCTTGTTCGCGTGAGTGCTGTTGTTGATACAGGGGTAACCCCGCATGCATTTACCATCCGCCATGACCAAAGATTTGTCATGGTTAACGGTATAAATCAAGATAAAAAAGATGGAATAGGGGAGCAGACGGTTTGGTATCCCCTCAGACTAAATCATTATGTGATAAAGTCTAAAGCGGAGTTTCTAAATAAAAAAGCATCTCGGGGACGGGCGACAACGCTAAAAGATAGTATGGCTAGAGATATATCCTTCTTCAGAGGACATGACCTTAACCATAACGAAGACCACGTTCCGCAATGGTTTATTGATAAGGTAAAGTTAAAAATATCAGAAATAACAAATAAACTTGGTCACATTAATTATAAATATCATGCTGAACAACCCAACATCCCTGTTTACAAAACTAAAAAAGGGATGGGGGTGGGGTTTGCTGATGCACTTAGTAAAAAAGAGAATATATATGAACTGCGTGGCTGGGCTATCGATGTGCACAAGGCGCCTGTACATCGCCTGCTTGTCATACTCAACAATATGTACCCAGTGTCACCGGAGGAGTATATTGTCGTTGCCCGTAATGATGTACATGGCAAAGGTATAAGTAGTGATTTAAATGTTGGATTCAGGGCGTCATTCAGAATGCCAGATGTTAATATTCATGCATTTAATGTGTATGGATTAGATGGAAATGGACTGGTTTGTGCTGAGTTGGGCATTAATAGCATATTGTTGGATCTTTTCTGTTAGGTTTTTGTTTGCTGTATGCTAAATGCAGCGTTGCGTATATTTCTATACTGGTTGAATATATGAACATTACTATTGTAGGTGCCGGTTATGTCGGGCTCTCCAACGCTGTATTGCTGGCCCAACACCATCAGGTGATTGCACTGGATGTGGTGCCAGAAAAAGTCGAACTGCTTAATCGCCGCCAATCTTCCATCGTCGACAAGGAGCTGGAAGAGTATCTGGCGACCAGGCCCCTTAATCTCAGGGCGACCCTGGACAAGTTCGACGCCTATAAGATGGCCGACTATGTGATTATCGCCACTCCCACTGATTATGATCCCGAGACCAACTACTTCAATACAAGCACGGTCGAGGCGGTGATCCGCGATGTGATGAGCATCAACCCCAATGCGATAATGGTGATAAAGTCCACCATTCCGGTGGGCTTTACCGAGCGGATGTGCAAAGAGCTCGGCACCGAGAATCTGATCTTCTCCCCGGAGTTCTTGCGCGAAGGCAAGGCACTGTATGACAACCTGCACCCTTCCCGTATCGTGGTGGGGGAGTGCAGCGAACGGGCCCAACGTTTTGCAGCCCTGTTGCAAGAGGGGGCCATCAAGCAGGATATTCCGGTATTGCTGACGGGCTGCACTGAGGCGGAAGCGATCAAGCTGTTTGCCAACACCTATCTAGCGATGCGGGTAGCCTATTTCAACGAGCTGGATACCTATGCCCAGTCTCACGGTCTCGACAGTCGCCAGATTATCGAAGGGATTGGTATGGATCCCCGTATCGGCAGCCACTACAACAACCCCTCCTTCGGTTACGGTGGTTATTGCCTGCCCAAAGATACCAAGCAGTTGCTCGCCAACTATAACAAGGTGCCCAGCAACCTGATCCGCGCCATCGTCGATGCCAATACCACCCGCAAAGACTTTATCGCCGACAGCATTACTCGCCGCAACCCCAAGGTAGTGGGTATCTATCGTCTGGTGATGAAGGCGGGCTCGGACAACTTCCGCTCCTCCGCCATTCAGGGGATTATGAAGCGGATCAAGGCGAAAGGCATCGAGGTGGTGGTCTTTGAACCGACCATCAGGGAGGAGCATTTCTTCCACTCTCGTGTTATTCGTGATTTGAACGAGTTCAAGGCTGTGAGTGATGTGATTTTGTGCAACCGGATGGCCACTGAATTGAGCGATATGGCGGACAAGGTTTACACCAGGGATCTATTCGGTTCTGACTGATATCTGCAATTGTGTATGGGGGTGGGGTCTGTTTTCCCAGCACTGGTATCGTGATGTATCATCCTGCAGTTTTTTATCCTGATTGAGAACCCGCCTTGAAATTATTTATTGCTGCAATTGTCAAAAATGAAATAGATGGATTGCTCGAATGGATCGCTTTTCACCGGGTACTCGGTGTCAGTGGCTTTATTATTGCAGATAATGGAAGTAACGACGGCTCACGTGAACTGCTCGGCTCTCTGGCCAAATTAGGGGTGGTCACTGTATTTGACCATCCAACTGTGGGGTTGCAGAAACCGCAGTTACCTGCATATGATAAAATTTTGCGCACTTGCCCGCGTGATGTAGATCTGTTGGCATTTATCGATGCCGACGAGTTTTTGTTGCCATTGGAGTCAAATGATTTGCGTCCGGTGGCCACACAATGGTTTGCAGATAATAGTGTCAGTGCCGTTGGATTGAATTGGTCTAATTTTGGCTCCAATGGTGAGACCTTTGCTGGCGAGGGGCTGGTGATTGAACGCTTCACGCAGCGTGCCCCCCTTGGTTTCAATGTGAACCACAACTTCAAGAGTATTGTGCGCCCCTCCCGGGTTGACAGTTTTTTCAACCCTCATTTTTCCAATTTGCGTTATGGGCGTTATATCGATGCCAATGGCAGTGACATGGTATTACATGCCAAACACGGTAATGGTGTGAGTGCTCAGGTCATCTGGAATGGCATACGAGTCAACCATTACGCAGTTAAATCATTGGAAGAGTTCCTGCTTGGGAAACATTTGCGTGGTAGTGCGGCAACGGCTAATCGAGTCAAACATAAGGCTTATTTTCAGGCTCATGATCGCAATGACGAGCAATGTCTGCTGGCCGCTGCACTGGCCCCCCAAGTGAAGGCCGAGATGATGACACTGAGTGAACAATTAGCCGCCTTGCCTGCAGAGAGGAAGGAGTCCAATCACTCCTGGTTAGCGACCAGTCTCAAAAAGCTGATTAAATAACTGCTGTTACTTATTAATTCTATTCTTCATGGTCTGTCACTGATGTGGCGGACTCTTTCAATGTCCCCCTCAGGTTGTGAATTTATATATGTATAACGATGGTCATTGGCAACCTCTGGCATTACCTGACGCTTTTTCGTGCCACTCTGGCTGGCTCCTGATCCGGGGGACAATCGTGGCGAGCCAACCACGAGGGGAGACTCGTCTGTGCTGGCAGTGCGGGCAGGGGAGATGGCACGAACAAGTGTTGCCGGTCACTCGCCGTGGCACCTTGCAGGAGCTGGTCTATCTGCCCTCGGGAGCCTGCCATCTCTCTTTGCTGGCCAGCAGCAAGGGCGCGGATTGCCATGTGGAGATTAGCGAGCTTCGTTGTGTCTCTCCTATTGAGAGTCTCTGGCGTCGATTGCGCCGGGTCTTGCCCTTTTATCGACGCCTGTCGAACTCCAGACGTAAAAGGTTGGGCCTCTCATGGCATTTGTGGCTCACGGATCTGCAGCAGGCTTACCAACTTGTCGGTAGAGTACGTGACGACAAGCCGCTCGATAGCTATGAAGAGTGGCTAGCAAACTTCCATACCTTGGAACCCGCCGAGTACAAGCTGATTGAAGGCCTGTTGGCACGTTGGGACTCATTGCCACGTGTCTGTTTTCATCTTGTTGACGAAAAGAGTGACCAGAGCCGCCAGCAGACCCTGGATAGCATCCAGGCACTCTGTTATCCGGCAAGTCACATCAGGCTGCAGGAGCATGGCGCCTCCTCAGATATCCCCAGTCAGCCTGGCGACGAGTGGCAGTGGGCGTTGCCTGCGGGTGCCCTGGTGTCCCCCAGCGCCCTATTCTGGGTGGCATATCAGTTACGCCAGGATCCGGATTGTTTATGGCTATACGGGGACCACGACCTGCTTGACGAGAGAGGCAAACGTCACTCTCCCAACTTTAAACCTGACTGGAATGAAACACTGCTGCAGAGCCAAAACTATATTGGCTGGTGTGGCTTGTGGCGTGAACAAGGCGCAAGCCAAATCCCCTTTGATGCGGCAGCATGTCATCAGTGGTGGCTACAGTTGGCACAGCAGTGTGAGCCAAACCAGATTGCCCATATTCCGTCATTGATGATGCATCTGCCCGCAAGTGCGTTGCTTTCGAATGATTGTGATCCGCTGAAAGATAGAGAGGATTTATTGCCATCAGGTGTGAGCATTGGGGCTGCACCTCATGGTGTATGTCGTTGGTTCTGGCCATTGCCAACGCAATTACCATTGGTCTCTGTGATTATCCCCACCCGAAATGGTCTTGCTCATTTACGCCCTTGTATTGAAAGCCTGATCCACAAGACGCAATACGCCAATATGGATGTCATGGTGATGGATAATCAGAGCGACGACGAGGAGACCCTTGCTTACCTTGCCCATATCGAACAGGTTTATGGCGTCAGGGTGATTTCTTATGATCATCCGTTTAACTATTCAGCCATCAATAACCTTGCGGTAAGCAAAGCACGTGGCGATCTGGTCTGCTTGCTGAATAACGATACCGAGGTGATCAGCTCTGACTGGCTGGATGAAATGGTTTCTCATTTATTGCGTCCTGGTGTGGGCGTAGTCGGTGCAAAGCTCTATTACGGAAATGGTTTGATTCAGCATGCCGGCGATGCTGTCGGACCTGGCGGTTGTGCAGATCACCTTCATAATGGTTTGTCCGCAAACGATCCCGGATACCAGCGGCGGGCTGTCAGTGCTCAAGAGTTGTCGGCTGTGACGGCTGCCTGTTTATTGACTCATAAAGATTTATATATCGCGCTAGGTGGACTTGATGAAACGAATTTGCCGATAGCATTTAATGACGTCGATTATTGCCTCAGAGTGCGAGAGGCCGGCTGGCGAGTAGTCTGGACGCCTTTTGCTGAACTGTATCATCATGAGTCTATTTCCCGCGGTAAAGATGTATCAATACAACAGCAGAGACGAGCAAAATCTGAGTTGCGATATATGAGAACGCGATGGGATGGTGTGCTGAAACACGATCCTGCCTATAACCCTAACTTGAGTTATGAACGTCCTGATTTCTCTCTAAGCAGAGCTCCTAATATGGTGTTGCCATGGATGAATTAATTCGCAGGAAACTATTCAAGCCCTATCTTAAACTCAATAAACAGAGTTATGGCAGCCAGCAAAGCTCTGAAATTGACAGTGAGCGATTGTTTATATTACATGAAGGGAAATCCCCTACATTGGCCTATTTTGAATCGGCTATTGCCAGTCGATTTCCTGATGCAAGATGTCAATGCGTTGACATTCTTGTTTCCCCTGAAATCCCTATTCCGGAAGGATCTGCTCTTGTCATTATTCGATTTATCTCTCCGAAGTGGCAACAGCATATAGAAAGATATATCGACAGATGCTCCCGAATAGTTTATTTCATGGATGACGATCTGTTTGACCCGACGGCTCTATCTACGTTACCGAAAGAGTATCGCAGCAAGATAATAAGGCGCTCGGCAGCTCAACATCGATGGATCACGCAGCACTGTGATGATATCTGGGTATCTACAGCTTATTTGGCTAAAAAATATTTCCACCTTAACCCGGAAATAGTTTCCGCAAAACCATCGCCATTACTTCTTGAAAAAAGAAAACCAGTAAGAATAGCTTATCATGGTTCAAGCTCTCATCGGGAAGAGAAGTACTGGCTGCGGCAAATCGTCGAGGGGGTTTTGGAAGCCTGCCCTAGTGCCAGCTTTGAAATTTTTGGCGAGCATGATATCTATAAACATTATCGCGACCTGCCAAGAGTTTCAGTGCTGCATCCAATGAGTTGGCTAAATTATCTTGCGTATACCAAGACCCATCAGTTGGATATCGGATTGGCGCCGCTGCTTGACTCTGATTTTAATTTGGCACGTGGTCCCGTAAAATTTTATGACTTTGTCAGAATGGGCGCGGTGGGTGTATATAGCAATTGTGCTCCCTATAACGATTTTATCGAACAAAACATCAACGGCATTCTGTTGGAGAACGACCCCCAACGCTGGGTTGATGCAATAACATTACTGATTAATAAAGAAAAGAAACGAGCTGAGCTAGCCAATAATGCGAAACTATATGCTTATTCTTTGGCAAACTGATAACTATAACCTGCACGAGATAATACATGCCTAATAATAATTTTTTAGTGCGAAAAGCTGTTATACCTGTAGCCGGTCTTGGCACCCGAATGTTGCCTGCCACCAAGGCTATCCCGAAAGAGATGCTGCCGATCGTGGACAAGCCGCTGATCCAATATGTGGTCAATGAGTGTGTGGCAGCGGGTATCAAAGAGATTGTACTGGTGACCCACTCTTCAAAAAATGCTATCGAAAACCATTTCGATACTTCGTTTGAACTGGAGGCGACCCTCGAATCTCGCGTTAAACGAAAGCTGCTCGACGAGATACAGAATATTTGTCCGAAAGATGTGACCATCATGCATGTGCGTCAAGGAGAAGCCAAAGGATTAGGCCATGCCATTTTGTGTGCCTATCCGGTCATCGGTGACGAACCGTTCGCCGTTGTTTTACCCGATGTCATTCTGGATGAATATACTGCCGATCAACACACCGAAAACTTGGCTGCCATGTTGGTGCGTTACAAGTTGACTGGACAAAGCCAGGTAATGGTTGAGCCCGTGCCACTGGCTGATACCGATAAATATGGGATAGCTGATTGTAATCAGGTCAAGTTACAGCCAGGTCAATCCGCACCCATCACTGGGTTGGTTGAAAAACCGGATATTGATGAAGCCCCCAGCAACCTGGCCGTCGTTGGTCGTTATGTGTTGAGCAATAATATCTGGCCCTTGCTCAAAAAGACGCCTCCCGGAGCTGGTAATGAGATCCAGTTGACCGACGCGATTGCCATGTTGATTGAGCAAGAAACGGTTGATGCATTCCATATGACAGGGCTGTCCCACGACTGTGGCAATAAGGCTGGTTATATGAAGGCCAATATTGCCTATGGCATGAGGCACCATGAAATTGGTCAGTTTGTGACTGACTATATCAACTCCCTGACCTCACAAAAAATCGAAAAGGCTAGTGTTTAATATGAAAATCCTCGTGACCGGCGGTGCCGGCTTTATCGGCTCTGCCGTGGTGCGCCATATCATCCGTGATACCCAAGATTCTGTTATCAATCTCGATAAACTCACCTATGCCGGCAATCTGGAATCCCTGGCCGATGTATCGACAAGCGAGCGTTATGCGTTTGAGCAGGTGGATATCTGCAACCGTGCCGAGCTGGATCGGGTGTTTGCTCTGCACCAGCCGGATGCGGTGATGCACCTGGCCGCCGAGAGCCATGTTGACCGCTCCATTACAGGGCCGGCTGACTTTATCGAGACCAATATCGTCGGCACCTATATGTTGCTGGAAGCGGCACGCGCTTACTGGAATGGTCTTCATGATCAGCGCAAGGCGGCCTTCCGCTTCCACCATATCTCCACCGATGAGGTGTATGGGGATCTGCCCCATCCGGATGAAGTGGCTGCCGGTGAGTCATTGCCGCTCTTTACCGAGACCACCCCCTACGCCCCCAGCAGCCCCTATTCTGCCTCCAAGGCTTCCAGCGACCATC
>NZ_JAAKSL010000025.1:0-10681 GCF_049173895.1 Aeromonas sp. 602200 | reverse complement strand
TGGTAGACGCGCTAGCTTCAGGTGTTAGTGCCCCCCGGGTGTGAGGGTTCGAGTCCCTCTCTTCGCACCATGCTTCTGACATGTAAAAACAGAGCAATGCGCTCCAACCGCATTTAAAAACCAGCTGGAGAAAATCAGTGTGCGAAGGTGGCGGAATTGGTAGACGCGCTAGCTTCAGGTGTTAGTGTCCCACGGATGTGAGGGTTCGAGTCCCTCTCTTCGCACCATTCATTACGCAAAAGGCCCATCACGAAAGTGATGGGCCTTTTGTTTTTACTCCTTGTTATGGCTATGCTTTTGACGACTCCCCGCTCATCGTCATGCCAAGGAACGCATATGATACTGGATACCGACATTCACAACTTTTACGAACATCTGGTGCTCAAGGAGATTGAGAAACAGGGGCTGCAGCAAAAGCTCAACAGCGATCAGATGGCCGACCTCTGCTGCCTCACCCTCAACCAGCTTCCGGCCCACTATATTCGCCACAATGTCGACATGATCTACTTCCTGACCGACGCCAAGCGTACCGAAATGGAGAAACTGGTGGTCGAATCGCTCAAGGTGGCACAGCAGAAGATCAAGCAGGCTCCCGTCAAAAGCTCATAACCAGGGCTGCTGCCAGAGCAGGGTGACGATACCGGTCAACCCGGCCACTGGCAGCAAGATCAAGGCGGGCCGCAATCCGGGCTCCAGCATCACCCAGGCAGCCAGCAGAAAACCGGCACTCCAGGTGCCGTACTCTTTATCCTGACCCCATGCGAGTACGGCCACCGCCACCAGCAACATCATCCCCCGCAATATCCAGCGCATTGTTTTCTCCCCAATCAACAATTGATAATAATTATCATCTTCATCTGGTGGGGATGCAAGTGGCGTCACAGGCAAGCTTCGTATGTGCCCCTTTGTGTCAACAGGCCGCTCAAAAACGGGTTATGAGATCAACTAATTTGTGATTTTTTCAATCAAATGTGCATTTTTGCCAATTTGATGGGGCTTTAACCCGCCGGGTTTGTGGTAGATTGCGGCCTCTTTTTGGGTTGCCTCCTCGGGATCGATGTATCCACAGGACGAGAGGGAGTGACCTTGGCGAGCAAGAGTTTAGGAAGTATCTATGCAAAACCAACAAAACCACATCCGACTACCGGGCATGGCACAGGTGTTTGCCTGTCTGGCCATTTTCCTGGCCCTGGCATTCTCGTTCACCAGCGTGCTCGATCTGCCGATCCAGCTGGCGTTGTTCATCGCCTGGTTCGTCATTATGGGGCTTGGCATCAAACTCGGCCACGATTACAAATCCCTGGAACAGGCAGCCGTTGACGGCGTTGCCAAGGGAATGGGGGCCATCCTGATCTTGGTCTCCGTCGGTGCTCTGGTCGGCACCTGGATTGCCGGTGGCATAGTCCCCAGCATCATCTACTTCGGCCTCAAGGTGATTCACCCGTCCATCTTCCTGCTGGCGACCCTGATCATCTGCTCCCTGACCTCGCTGGCCACCGGCACCTCCTGGGGCTCTGCCGCCACCGCCGGTATCGCCATGATGGGGATCGGCCACAGCCTCGGCGTGCCTGCGCCGCTGGTAGCCGGTGCCGTGCTCTCCGGCGTCTATTTTGGTGACAAGCTCTCTCCGCTCTCCGACTCAGTAGTGCTGGCTTCGACCATGTCCAACGTCGACGTGGTGGAGCATATCAAGGGGATGCTGCCTATCAGCCTGCTCTCCTATGTCATCACCGCCGTGCTGTTCACCGTGGTGGGCATGCAGTATTCGGGTAATGTCAGCCTGGAGCAGGTCAATCTGGTGATGGAGGCTCTCGACAACCAGTTCAACATCACCCCGCTGGCCATAGTCCCCGTGGTGCTGGTGCTGGGTCTGCTGGCCAACCGCAAGCCCGCCTTCCCGGTGATCAGCTTCGGCGCCCTGCTGGGCCTGATCTGGGCCATCGCCTTCCAGGGCATGGATCCGGTCAAAGCGATGCACTCAGCTTATAGTCCGTTTGCCATCACCTCCGGCATCGATTTTATCGACAACATTCTCGGTCGCGGCGGCATGGAGTCCATGCTGGGCTCGGTCGCGGTCATCATCTTCGGTCTCGGGTTTGGCGGCCTGCTGGAGAAGGTTGGCATTCTGGAAGTGATCGCCAGCGCCTTCGAGAAGCGCATCAATAGCGTCGGCAGCCTGACCAGCCACACCATCGGCACCGCGTTTCTGGCCAACGTGTTCGGCTCAGCCATGTATGTGTCGCTGATCCTGACCCCCAAGATCATGGCCAAGAACTACGACCGACTGGGACTGGCGCGCAAGAACCTCTCTCGCAACGCCGAGTTTGGCGGCACCCTCACCTGCGGCATGGTGCCCTGGAGCGACAATGGCATCTTCATGGCCGGGGTACTGGGAGTGGCCACCCTCGACTACCTCCCCTACATGTGGCTGAGCTTCACCTGCATCATTGTGACCATCACCCTCGCCTACATGGGCAAGGCGGTGAACCGGATCCCGCTGGTCGCGGCGGCAAGCTCCCGCTAAGCCATCCTGCAAACAACAAAGGCGCCATCAAGGCGCCTTTGTTGTTTCAGAGAAATACTGTTTGATGGAGCACACTGATCACCACAAACAAAAACAGCCCTCGTTGCCGAGAGCCGTTTCATCAGACCGATACGCCGATCAGATGGAGAAGCTGGAGCCACAGCCACAGGTCGTGGTGGCATTGGGGTTGGTCACGGTAAAGCGTGAACCTTCCAGACCCTCGGTGTAATCCACACTGCCGCCTACCAGATATTGCAGGCTCATGGGATCGATCACCATGGTGACGCCATTCTTCTCGACTACGGTGTCCCCGTCGTTGATCTTCTCATCAAAGGTAAAGCCATACTGGAAACCGGAGCAGCCCCCACCCGTGATGTATACCCGCAGCTTCAGCTCGGGATTCTCTTCCTCGGTGATCAGGTTCTTCACCTTGTTGGCCGCCGCATCCGTCATCTGGATGGGCAGCGGGGCTTCTGCTACTGCACTCATTACTGACCTCACAACCATTAGATCCACAAACATGGAAACCGCGAAATTATCCAATACCCGACCATTCAGTTCAAGTATTCACCACGTTTAACCGGCCGCGGGAACCGGAGCAGGCGGTGTGGCGACCAGCGGCTTGATCACCTCGCCCCACTCAACCAGCAGCTCTTGCGCTGGTTGCCTGCCATCCTTGTTGATGGTGACACGGATCCGATCCGGCACAAAGCCTTCCGGCAACTGCCAATTCCCTTCCAGCAGCTGGAAATAACGCAGGGCATAACGCCACTCGCTCACCTTCATTCCGAGATCGCGACCGGTCAGCGTCTTCGGCTTATCAGCCAGGCTCCCCTCAACCCGGATCTGCACCTGACCACGAAACAGCTCCCGCTTTTTGGCGGGCTGGGTCAGGGCGAGACGATAGTGGTAGCGACCGGGAATGCTGGTCTCCTGCAAGGTCAGGTTATCGATCACCACCCCCACCTGTTCGCCGGTGGGGCGCATGATCCGCTCGAAAAAGGCCAGCTGGCGCTTGAGCTCCTGCACCTGCGCCTCCTGACTCTTCAAGGTGGTCTGCAACTGCTCGAAGGCCGCTTTCTGGGTCGCCAACTGGGTATCTTTCACCCCCAATTCGGTCTTGAGCTGGCCGATGGCCTTGCCCTGACGATCCAGCGTCTCCTGCTGCACCACCAACAGACTGCTCTGAGCCAGCTCCTGACGGTTACCGACAAAGTAACCAATGAGCCCGCCAACGGCTAACACGACCAATAACTTCAATAGATTGGACATAGCCCCTCATCCCGTTATCACGCCATTTACGGCAGCGCCTCTCCCTTCACTATACCGCCCTGACCGGGGCCAAAGGCGATAAAGGGAAAAATTAACTGGCCGTGGCGCTGCCATCACCCCGCTTTTGACGCGCGGCGAGCCGTAAAGTTCGCTCCAGGATCTGGGAATAGATGGGCCGGCCACCCAGCCACTGGGCAACCAGAGTCGCACCGACCGTGGTGATCATCATCGGCAGGATCAGCTGATAGTTGTCGGTCATCTCGGTGACCAGCACGATACCGGTGATGGGGGCGCGCACGGTGGCAGCAAACAGCGCCCCCATTCCGGCGATGGCAAAGGCGCCGGGCTCGATGCCAAGCTCCGGAAACGCCGCATGAAACAGATGGCCAAACACCACGCCAAACAGGGTGCCCAACGCCAGGGTTGGCGCAAACACCCCGCCCGGGGCACCGGAGCAGAAGCAGATGAGGGTCGCAACCAGCCGCACCGAGAAGATAAGGAACAGGGTCGCCATCGTATACTCATCCCCCATCAGATGGGGAATAAGCTCTGTGCCGCCCCCCGTCACCGCGGGAGCAAACAGCGACAGCACGCCAAACGTTCCGGCGACCAGCATGCCGATGGCTACAAAACGGTGGCGCTTGTTCTGATGCAACGCCAGATAGCCATCCTGACAGGCCAGCACCAGCTTGTTGAAGACAAAACCGAGCACCCCGAAGGTGGCCCCCATAAAGAGGAACAGCCAGAGAGCCTTGAGGGCTGGCGCATCGTAGTGGGGCAAGGTGATCACCGCCCCCTGCCCTTTCATGTTCTGCAACATCAGGGTCGCCATGATGGCGGATATCCCTACCGCCTTGATGGCCAGAAAGGAGTAGCGGAATTGCGGTCGCATCTCCTCCATCACGAACAGGATGCCTGCCAACGGCGCATTGAAGGCTGCCGCCAGACCGCCCGCCGCACCGGCGGCCAGCAGGGCGTGGCCATGCTCCTTGGGCAGCCGGAAGATATCCGCCACCATCTTGCCGAGGTTGCCGCCGATCTGTACCGAAGGCCCCTCCCGCCCCAGCACCATACCGGAGCTCAGGGTACAGATGCCGCCGAAGAACTTGACCGGCAACACTCGCCACCACCGCACCGGGCGCAGATCGTCCATCGCCCCCTCGATCTCGGGAATGCCGGAACCACCCGCTTCCGGGGCAAAGGTATGAGTGAGGAAGTAGCCGACAAATCCCAACAAGGCGCTGAAGCCAAAGCCGAGCAGACCGAGCTGCCACCAGGGGCGGTCGGCCAGCAAGGCGATGCGTTGTTCTGCCAGCCAGTGGACACCAGATTCGAACAGACCGCACACCAGTCCGGCCAGGGTGCCGACCAACGCCGCCAGCAGCAGCACCAGCAAGGGCATCTTGTCTTGCCGGATAATGCGGGAAAGCGGCCCCCGCAAAGAGATATCGGCTTCAGAGGAGAGAGCTTGTTGCGCCATCTTGTTACACCAACTTGGAAAAACCATATCGTCAGCTAGCTGAGATCAGGATCACCCGGCGCGTTGCTCGGCTGCCCAGGGCTGGGGCTTTCTGCTATAGTCGGCCCGTTAAATTTTTGTCACGGGAGCAGACCGAGAGTCCGGGTGGCGAGAGCGCAAAGCATACTCCTGATGCTCCGGCCTGCCGAGTCTCAATCGGCTGCAATCCCTTGTGTGACGACCAAAATCCCATTAAGGATGATCCATGTCAAAATCAGATCAGCTGTTTGAACAGGCCCGCCAGACCATTCCGGGTGGCGTCAACTCACCGGTCCGCGCCTTCAATGGAGTCGGCGGCACGCCCCGCTTCATCGATCACGCCGATGGCGCCTATCTCTATGATGTGGATGGTCAGGCCTACGTGGATTACATCGGCTCCTGGGGCCCCATGCTGCTGGGTCACAACCACCCCGCCATCAAGGCCGCAGTCATCAAGGCCGTTGAGAAAGGGCTGAGCTACGGTGCGCCGACCGAGATCGAAGTGCTGATGGCCGAGAAAGTCCGCCAGATTGTCCCCTCCATGGAGCAGGTGCGGATGGTCAACTCCGGCACCGAAGCCACCATGAGTGCCATCCGTCTGGCCCGTGGCTACACCGGCCGCGACAAGATCGTCAAATTCGAGGGCTGCTACCACGGCCACGCCGACTCCCTGCTGGTCAAGGCTGGTTCCGGCGCCCTGACCCTGGGTCAGCCAAACAGCCCGGGCGTTCCGGCCGATTTCGCCAAACACACCCTGACCTGCGTCTTCAACGATCTGGATTCGGTGCGTGAAGCCTTCACCCAGTACGGTAGCGAAATCGCCTGTATCATCGTCGAGCCGGTCGCAGGCAACATGAACTGCATCCCGCCGGTGCCGGGCTTCCTGGAAGGTCTGCGCGCCATCTGTGACGAGTTCGGCGCCCTGCTGATCCTGGACGAGGTGATGACCGGCTTCCGCGTCTCCCTGCGCGGTGCTCAGGGTCACTACAACATCGACCCGGATCTCACCACCCTCGGCAAGATCATCGGTGCCGGCATGCCTGTGGGCGCCTTCGGCGGCAAGAAGAAGGTGATGCAGCACATTGCACCGACCGGCCCTGTCTATCAGGCGGGTACTCTCTCCGGCAACCCGGTGGCCATGGCTGCCGGTCTGACCATGCTGGATCTGCTGCTGGAGCCGGGCCTCTATGAGCAGCTAAGCGCCAAGACCGCCCGTGTTGCAGAAGGGCTGAAAGCCGCCGCGGCCAAGCATGGCATTCCGCTCGCCATCAACTATGTGGGCGGCATGTTCGGCTTCTTCTTCACCGAAGAGACTGAAATCACCCGCTACGAGCAGGTCACTCGCTGCGATATGGAACGCTTCAAGCGCTTCTACCATCTCATGCTGGAGGAGGGCGTCTATCTGGCGCCGAGCGCCTACGAGGCGGGCTTCCTGTCATTGGCTCACGGTGACAAGGAGATTGAACATACCCTGTCTGCCGCCGAGCGCAGCTTCGCCAAGCTGGCTGGCTAAATCGCCGCTGGTTGTCGCAAAGGGCCCGTCACGGGCCCTTTTCTATTGCAGTGCATTCATCACCACACAGCTCTTCAATACGCCCATTTCTGGTGCATTGTCCCCTTGTCATCCACCGATTTGTCATCCTCTGGTGCAACTTGCCCCGCCATCTCTGTCATAAAGCAGGCCCACTATTTGCACATTCACCACAAGAGCCCACGTCACCGAGGTCCATATGGCAGAGATGAGCCCCATCGATGTGCTGCGGCGCTATCAGGAGTATCAGGAGGAGCTGACCCCGCTACTGCAGGGGCTGCTCAGCGCCCCCCTTGTCTCGCTCAAGGGGTATCCCTTTGTCATCAGCATTGACCACTATCTGGGGCCGATGTGCATCCAGCCTGCGGCACCGACGGCCCATAACCGGCTGCACCTTGTCGTGCAGGGACAAGGACGGGAGATCACCGTCTGTCTGAATCAGTTGATTGGCTGGTTGATGGGGGACAGGGAGCGCCGCCGCGCCATGCCCTGGTTCAAGGCGGTCTATGTGGTGCTCAGCATGGCGCTGTTTCTCATCGTCGCGACGCTCATCTGGCACGGGCTGGAGCAGATCTACCAGCTGTTGTGCGGCGAGCAGCAGAACCAGCTCGGCGCCTTTAGCGCCATCATCTTCCTGACGCTGGCACTGGCGGTGTTCGATCTGGGCAAGACCATTCTGGAAGAGGAGGTACTGCTGCATAAGGATATCTTCCGCCACAGCGCCATTCGCCGCACCATCACTCGCTTTATCGCCGCCATTCTGATCGCGGTCTCCATCGAGGGGCTGTTGCTGCTGTTCAAGGGTTCGCTCGGCCAGAGCGAGCTGCTCTGGCCTGCGGTCGGGGTGATGGGGTGTGCGGTGGGGTTGCTGCTGGCGCTTGGCCTCTATGTCTATCTGGGGGCCAAGGCTGAAGCGGCACTGGTACAGGCTAGCCTGCGCTCTCCAACGTTAGCTGCACAGGGGAGCGACGCGCCGCCCGCCAAGAAGCGTACATGGTCCAGGAGGTATAGATGACGATAAAGGCAACCAGCCACTTCAGCATCTCCATATCCATGGATTTGACCAGCATGGCGGCCAGCACCACACCGATGGGGCCAAAGATGGCTACCGCCAGCACCGCCTTGGCATCGAACGCCCCTTTACGGATAAAGGTGCCTGCGGAGAAAACGCTAAGCACGGCGGTGGAGCCCATCATGATGGGAAACGCCGCCAGCGGATTCATCCCCAGCAGATAAACCAGCGTCATGCAGGGAGCAAACAGGCCGATACCGACATTCATCAGCACCCCGAAGATGAAATTGCCAAGCAGGGCGATCGCCAGCTTGTAGCCGCTGAGCCCCATCGCATCGCCGCCTACAGGGAAAAGCCCCAGCAGACCGGCAAAGATAAGCCCTGCAACGACCAGTAAGGAGATAGCCATCACCAACCGGATGGTCTGCCGATCAAACGAGGCCACATGACGAGCGCCCCAGGCCGCGCCAGCTGCGGCGGCCATCATCATGCTGATCAGCGTCAGCGGCTCCACTGCGACTGCACCGACGAAGATCAGCGACTGAGTCACGGTCGGCAGCACGCACTGCCCATTGAGGGTACCCGGCAGTACCCGATCATCGATCAGCTTGAACTGCTTGTAGCAGGCGGTCTTTACCGCAAAGCTGCCCACCCCCAGGGTATCGAGGAAGTTGGCAACCCCACCGATCAACGCCACCGGCCAGAAGGGGGTCGCCTCAAAGGCTCCACTCTGCTTCTTCCGCCAGCAGGCTTGTACCAGCATAAAGATGAATACGAGGCCTCCGGCTATAAAAACCAGCCGTAAAATATCAACTAACATAGGGGTTTCTCCTGCAACGGGCGGCGATTCTAAGACAAGCAGCAGAAAAAATCTTGACCGGAATTAAGCAATGCTCACGACACGCCTCTGCGAGGTGAAATATTTATCAATAGACTCCGAACGACTCTGCTAATACTTGTTACTGAGGCCAACAGGCCGGGTCCTGAGCACGTTGTTATGGTCCTTTCGCGACGACCACTTGTGCCAAAGGACATAATAAAAAAGAGGGCCGGTAGTGATACCGACCCTCTTTCTGTATCTGGCCGGGGCGCAGGGCCCTCGACCATGACAACCGCTTATTGAATGCTCTTGCCGGCACGCACGTCCTTGATAAACCCCTTCAGGCTGGCCAGATCACGGGGAGCACCGCGCAGGATCTGATCACCGATGATGAAGGCCGGGGTACCGGAGATACCGAGCGCTTCAGCCAGGGCACGGTTGGTACCGAGGTTCTGATCAATGCTGCCATCCTTGATCTTGGCCTCCACCTTGCTCCAGTCCACACCAGCCGCCACAGCCAACTGCTTAACCTGTGCTTCATCAGCGAGCGGGCCCTGATGGCTATAGAGCTTCTCGTGGAACGCCTGGTATTTGTCAGGCTGACCCAGCTGGACCGCCAGCGCAGCACGGGCTGCGAAGTAGGAGGACTCGCTCAGAATGGGGAACTGCTTGTAGATGTACCGGATGTCTTTGTCTTCCGCCATCAGCTGCTTGACCAGCGGATGGGCCCGTTTGCAGTAACCGCAGTTGTAATCGAAAAACTCCACAATGGTCAGCGACGCCTTCGGATTCCCCATCTCGGGATCCTGATTGGCATAAAGCTGCTTGGAGTGAGCCTTGATCAGCACCTTGTCACTCTCGGCCTGCTGGCTCTCCTGCTTGGCACGCAGTGCATTGGACATCTCGACCAGGATCTCGGGATTCTTGACCAGATAGTCGCGAACGATTTGCTCGACATCGCTTTTGGTCAGCTCGCTTGCATGTACCGGCGTCGCCAGCAGGGTCACGCCAGCCAGCGCGCAAAACAGGGCATTTTTAATAGTCATAACGTTATCTTGCAGAGGATATGATAGAGGCCACTATAGTGGTTGAGTCTGTTTTCAAGTCAAGCTATCTGGCCAAAAAAGCGCTTGATGAGCCATGATTGCCACTTTTTCATGTCATTTAGCGCAATTAACCAGCAATCAAACCGGACAGGGATTTACAAGCCGGATCAGCATGGTAATATTCGCCGCACTGTTGCGGAGGGGTGGCAGAGCGGCTGAATGCACCGGTCTTGAAAACCGGCGATGGGCGACCATCCGTGGGTTCAAATCCCACCTCCTCCGCCATTCATACCGAGCCCATGCAACCATGTTGCGTGGGCTTTTTATTTGCCTCCGATTTGTCATTCCTCATAGATCTCAACACATTAGCCTTCTCCAGCGCCCCCATTAATTTTCCCACCTGCAGGCTCAATAGCCACCACAAGATCCCCTACCAACATCTAACCTCTGCGTTCCTGCGGGTATCCCTTCCCAATTACTTATTATCCCAAACAACAAGGACCCAAAGCAGCAACCACTGCGCCTGCGTGTTAGCACAGCCAACACACTCTCTGGCATAACGTCAGTGGGCGACTAACAAAATCATGGACAAACAGAGGGCTCAAAAAGAAAGACTTCAGCTAACACAGGACGCAGATGCCCAGGAAAGATCGCAAGCAAGAGATCGTAGCGTACGGGCGAGCATAGGATTCGTGGATCATGACTACGCCAGAGCCGCCATACAGAGCGACAGCGGTTCAGTGAAGAAAGAGTACCAAGCGGAACATCAGGCTATTTGTGGAACCAGAAAGCAGCTCCGAGTAACAATAAGAACAGAGGAAAGGAGATAGGGCCGGTAAAAAATCAGGCTACCTTCTGAGTTTCAGGTAATAAAAAACCCCGCTCGATGAGCGGGGTTCTTAAATTGGGTGCCTGGCAGTGTCCTACTCTCGCATGGCGAATGCCACACTACCATCGGCGCTACCGCGTTTCACTTCT
>NZ_JAAKSL010000024.1:0-15485 GCF_049173895.1 Aeromonas sp. 602200 | reverse complement strand
AAATTGTTTTTGATGCTCGATGCTGTGAGTGCCCACACAGATTGCTTGATTCAAATTGTTAAAGAGCGACGCAACAGCGTGTTGCTGCGGGAGTGGAATTCTACTCAACCGCCTTCTCGAGTCAAGCCTTATTTTCAAATGCTTTTCGAGGTTATCGACTTGGCTTTCTGCGTTGCCGCTTGCCCTGTCGATGGAGGCGCATTATAGGGATCTGGATCACGCTTGCAAGGGTGTTTTCGAATTAAATTCGCATTTTGGGTTCAACCGTTCACTAATCACCCAAAAAGCGCATTTATCCTGCAACAACACACCCGTTTGGCGAGCTCGCTATCCTCTAGATGGCGTGGCGGTGGTAGCAGATCAAGGTTGTGGCGATTTGGTCTCTCTACATCTATATGCATGGTGATCGAGGTCACGCCTTCGGGTAACATAGCGCCCCTTTGCGATTCACACACTCTTGGGCTTTGGAGAGTTTAATGCCTTTTGCACTTGGCCAGCGTTGGATTAGTGATACAGAGACGGATCTGGGGTTGGGGACTGTCGTTGCTGTTGAAGGACGCATGGTTACCCTGTTGTTTCCGGCTACCGGTGAAAACCGCATGTATGCCAAAGAAGAGGCGCCGGTCACCCGGGTCAGCTTCAATGTGGGCGATCAGATCACCAGTCACGAAGACTGGACCATGACGGTCGAAGAAGTGCAGGAGAAAGACGGCCTGCTTATATATGTAGGTGTGCGCACCGACAATAATGAGCCCGTTGCCCTCAAGGAAGTGTTTCTCAACAACTTTATCAAGTTCAACAAGCCGCAGGATCGCCTGTTCGCCGGTCAGATCGATCGGATGTCCCGTTTCACCCTGCGCTACGAGGCGCTGGTCAACCAGCACCAACGTCGTCGCAACCCGACTCGCGGTCTGGCCGGTGGTCGGGTCAGCCTGATCCCGCACCAGCTCTATATCGCTCATGAAGTGGGTCACCGCTACGCTCCGCGCGTACTGCTGGCCGATGAGGTGGGTCTGGGCAAGACCATCGAAGCGGGCATGATCATTCATCAGCAACTGCTCTCCGGCCGCGCCCATCGCGTACTCATTCTGCTGCCCGAAACCTTGCAGCACCAATGGCTGGTCGAAATGCTGCGCCGCTTCAACCTGCACTTCTCCCTGTTTGACGAGGAGCGCTGCATCGAGGCGTTTGCCGATGCGGAGAACCCCTTCGAGACCGAACAGCTGGTGATCTGCAGCCTCGACTTCCTGCGCAAGAAGCGCCGTCGCTTCGAGCAAGTGCTGGAAGCCGAATGGGATCTGCTGGTTGTCGACGAAGCGCACCATCTGGAGTGGAGTGAAGAGGCGCCGAGCCGTGCCTATGAGATGGTGGAAGCGCTGGCCGAACAGGTGCCGGGCGTGCTGCTGCTGACCGCAACCCCGGATCAGCTGGGTCACCAGAGCCACTTTGCCCGTCTGCGCCTGCTCGATCCCGAGCGTTTTTACGACTATGAGGCCTTCCTCGCCGAGGAGCAGGCCTATGGTCAGGTCGCCAGCGCAGCGCAAGAGCTGCTGGATGGCGAGACCCTGAGCGATGAAGCCAGACAGATCCTCGCCAGCCAGCTGGAAGGGCTGGACTTGAGCGATGCCGCCGCCCGCCAGCAGGCGGTCGCCAAGCTGCTGGACCAGCATGGCACCGGCCGGGTGCTGTTCCGCAACAGCCGCGCCAATATTCAGGGCTTCCCCGAGCGTCACCTCAACGTCTACCCCATGCCGCTGCCGGAGCAGTACAAGACAGCCATCAAGGTGATGGGCATGATGGGTGGCAACGGTGGCGATCTGCAGACCCGCGCCCTGCGCTACCTCTACCCCGAGAAGATCTTCCAGCAGTTCGAAGGCGACAACGCCACCTGGACCCAGTTTGACCCGCGCGTCGAATGGTTGCTGGAGCTGCTGCTCTCAGCCCGCCAGCAGAAGGTGCTGGTGATCTGCTCCGAAGCGGCGACCGCCATCGCGCTGGAAGAGGCGCTACGCACCCGTGAAGGGATCCGTGGTGCCGTGTTCCACGAAGGGATGTCGATCCTCGAGCGGGACAAGGCCTCCGCCTATTTCGCCCAGCAAGAGGGTGGCGCCCAGGTGCTGCTCTGCTCCGAGATCGGTTCAGAGGGTCGCAACTTCCAGTTTGCCAGCCATCTGGTGCTGTTCGATCTGCCCCTCAACCCGGATCTGCTGGAGCAGCGTATCGGCCGACTGGATCGTATCGGTCAGCAGAATACCGTCGAGATCCACGTTCCCTATCTGGAAGGGACTGCCCAGCGCGCCCTGCAGCTCTGGTATCACGATGGTCTGGACGCGTTCGAGCAGACCTGCCCAACTGCCCGCCCGGTATTCGAAGCGGTACGTGAGGAGCTGTTCGAGCTGCTGGCCGCCAACACCGGCGATCAGGCGGCCCTCGAGGCCCTGCTGGTCAAGACCCGCGAACTGCACGAGCCGCTCAAGGCACGGCTGGAGCAGGGCCGCGATCGCCTGCTGGAGATCCACTCCAGCGGTGGCGCAGCCGCCCAGCAGCTGGTCGACAAGCTGGCCGCCGAAGATGACGACACCGGCATGATCTCCTTCGCCCTCAAGATGTTCGACGAGATCGGCGTCAATCAGGATGACCGTGGCGAGAATGCGCTGGTACTGACCCCCGGGGATCACATGCTGGTCTCCAGCTTCCCGGGCCTGCCGCAAGACGGCATGACCATCACCTTCGATCGCAACACAGCCCTGTCGCGGGATGACATGGCGCTGCTCTCCTGGGATCACCCCATGATGCGCGGCGGTATCGACCTGATCCTGGGCTCCGAGATCGGTGCCACCTCGGTCGCACTGCTCAAGAACAAGGCGCTGCCCATCGGCTCCATCCTGCTTGAGCTGATCTTCGTTGCCGAGTCTGCGGCCCATCCCCAGCTCTACCGCTTCATGCCGCCGACGCCGATCCGTCTGCTGATGGACAAGAACGGCCAGAATCTGGGCGAGAAAGTGGCGTTCGATGCCTTCAACCGCCAGCTGACTCCGGTCAACCGCCACCTCGGCAGCAAGCTCGTGACTGCATCCCAACCGGTGATCCACGGTCTGATCGGCAAGGGCCAGGCCATTGCCGAAGAGCTGAAAGCCGGGATTGTCGACAAGGCCCGCGCCCAGATGGCGCAGACCCTGCAGCAGGATCTGGATCGTCTGGAAGCGCTCAAGTCGGTCAACCCGAACGTGCGCGACAGCGAACTGGATTATCTGCGCAATCTGCAGGCAGAATTGCACCACCTGATCGATCAGACCCAACTCAAGCTGGATGCCATCCGCTTTATCGTGGTTACCCATAACTGATGGGGGCTTGCCCCCACCTTCTGATGCGAGACATTTATGTTTGAATACTCACCGCCTCTGGAACCCTGGCTCGATATCCTGTTCAAGGACAAGGACATCATGGTGGTCAACAAGCCCACTGGCCTGCTAAGCGTCCCCGGGCGTGGGCCCGAGAATGAAGACAGCGTCCTGCATCGGGTGAAACAGCAGCACCCCAAGGCGGCGGCAGCTCATCGCCTCGACATGTCCACCACTGGCGTCATTGTCATTCCCCTCAATCCCAACTCTCATCGGGAGCTGAGCCGGCAATTTCGCGAGCGGGAGACCGAGAAGCACTACCTCGCCTGGGTGTGGGGCGAGCCGGAAGCAGAGTCGGGACAGGTTGACCTGCCGCTCTGCGTCGACTGGCCCAACCGCCCGAAGCAGAAGGTGGATCACGAGGAGGGGCGTCACGCTCTGACCCTGTGGGAAAAACTGAAAGTGGAGAACGGCAACAGCCTGATCAAGCTGACTCCCATCACAGGTCGCTCGCACCAGTTGCGCGTCCATATGCTGGAGCTGGGGCACCCGATCCTGGGTGACAACCTCTACGCCCATCCGGATGCGCTGGCGGCGGCACCGCACCTTTATCTGCATGCGGCCATGTTGACCATCAGTCACCCCCGTAGCGGCGAGCGGATGACCTTCGAGGCGCCGGCTCCTTTCTCGGTCTGATCCCGCAAATCGCAGAGATAAAAAAGCCCCCATCGCGAGATGGGGGCTTTTTCATTAGGGTCAGACGCGAATATCGATCTTGCTTCCCAAAGAAGCGCTGGCCGATGTCGGTGCAACCGGCGCTGATTGCGCTGCGTTTTGCAGCAGCTTCAGCGCAGCTTCGCCCTCTTGGGTCTGCTGTTTCTTGGCCAGACTGGCCGTCATCAGAGCAGAACCAAACGACGCATTTGCAGAACTTGATATATCCATAGGGTTCCTCCTGCACTCAACAGTATCGGCCAAGCGGCCCCGAACATAAGCACTGAATGCAAAACAATCTGAAAGTCGCTTTTCTATCAGTCAGATAGAAATTGCATTCATGGCCCCTGCTCACCGCTGGATGACGCCTTCAAGCTCCTGTGCCGTCATCGGCCGAAGCATCTTGCAAGGGTTGCCAGCCGCCACCACGTTGGCGGGCACATCTTTGGTCACCACCGAACCGGCACCGATGACGCTGTTGTCACCGATAGTGACGCCGGGACAGATGACGACGCTACCGCCGATCCAGACGTTGTGACCGATCCGTACAGGCTTGCCGAACTCGACACCCTTGATACGTGGCGCCACCGCCACCGGATGAGCGGCGGTGTAGATCTGCACCCCGGGCGCCAGCAGCACGTTGTCGCCGATATGCACCTCACAGACGTCGAGGATGGTGCAATTGACGTTGGCGTAGAAGTTCTCGCCGACGAAGATATTGGCGCCATAGTCGCAGAAGAACGGCGGATTGATGGCGCACTCATGGCCGCGACCACCGAGCAGCTCGTGCAGCAAAGCATCCCGCGCCGGTTTCTCCTGCCAGCAGGTGTTGAAGGTGTGATAAAGCCTTCGGCAGCGCTCACGTGCCGCTTTGAGCCCGGGATCGCCCGCGTCATAGGGCTCCCCCGCCACCATCTTCTGCCACTCGGTACCGCGCACCATCTTCTCCATTACCTACTACATCAGCCAGATCAGGGATTCATAAGGGCGCAGCATACCCGATTGCGGTCGGGCCGGGCTATCGGGGTAGTTGCCGAGCAGCAGCCGACCTTGCCCGCTTTGCAGCTCGGCAGGCAAGGCAAACTCCACCGGCTCGCCGTAGAAGTTGCTCACCACCAGCAGGGTCTGACCGTTGGCGCGACGGGCATAGGCCCAGATCTGCGGGTGCCCGGTCAGCAGCTCCTGATAATCCCCCTGAGTGAAGATGGGGTGCACCTTGCGAAGGGCGATAAGATCCCGATAGTGCCAAAACACCGAGTTCTGGTCGGCCAGCGCCGCCTCGGCGTTGATCTCGGGATAGTTGGCGGCAGGCTTGAGCCACGGATTGCCTGCCGTAAAACCGGCGTTCGGGGCGGCACTCCACTGCATCGGCGTGCGCGAGTTGTCGCGGGACTTGGCAGCGAGAATGGCGAGGATCTCGGCCTCGCTCATCCCTTCAGCCTGCTTGATGGCGAAGATGTTGCGGCTCTCCACATCCTGATAGTCATCGATGTGCTGATAGCCGGGGTTGGTCATGCCGATCTCCTCCCCCTGATAGATGTAGGGGGTGCCTTGCAGGCCGTGCAGCGTGCTGGCCAGCATCTTGGCGGCGACCACCCTATGCTCACCCTCATCGCCAAAACGGGAGACGATGCGCGGCTGATCGTGGTTGCACCAGAACAGCGCCGACCACCCCTTGCCATGCATGCCGCTCTGCCAGTGGTTGAAGATGCGCTTGAGTTCGAGGAAGTCGAACGGCGCCTTGGTCCACTTGTCGCCGTTGGGGTAATCCACCTTCAGATGGTGGAAGTTGAACACCATGGAGAGCTCTGAGCCATCGAGGGCGCCATAGCGCTGGCAGTGCTCCAGCGAAGTAGAGGACATCTCCCCCACCGTCATGGCGCCGACAGGAGCAAACACGTCGCAGCTCACATCCTGCAGGAATTCGTGGATGCGCGGCCCGTCGGTGTAGAAGCGGCGGCCATCGCCAATATCGTCGTTCGGGAAGGTCTGATCCTTGGAGATAAGGTTGATAACGTCGAGCCGGAACCCATCCACCCCCTTCTTGGCCCAGAAGTGAATGATGTTTTTCACCTCGGCGCGCACCGCCGGATTTTCCCAGTTGAGATCCGCCTGCTCGCGGGCAAACAGGTGCAGGTAGTACTGACCGGTGGCGGGATCCAGCTCCCAGGCGCTGCCACCAAACTTGGATTGCCAGTTGTTGGGTACGCCGCCATCCACCGGATCGCGCCAGATGTAGTAGTCGCGGTAGGGGCTGTTTTTATCCCCCAGCGCCGACTTGAACCAAGCGTGCTCGGTGGAGGTGTGGTTGACCACGATATCCATCACGATGCGGATATCGCGCGCATGGGCGGCGGCCAGCAGCGCCTCGAAATCTGCCATGGTGCCGTAGGCGGGATCGATGGCAAGGTAGTCGGCGATGTCGTATCCGTTGTCCACCTGCGGAGAAACATAAACCGGGGTCAGCCAGAGGGCATCGACGCCCAAGGTCTTGAGATAGTCGAGGCGGGCCATGATCCCCTTGAGATCGCCGGTGCCACGGGCAGCGGAGTCCTGAAAGCTCTTGGGGTAAATCTGGTAAATCACGGCACTCTGCCACCAGGGTGTTTGGCTCATGGGTCTTTCTCTTGTCTCGAATAGAAAATGGAGAGGGCGACCCGCGGGTCGCCCTGATAATCAGTGTCAGGCGCTGGCTTGGGTCAACTTGCCAGCGGCTTGCTGGCGCTTGTAGACCAGCAGGGTCAGCACCACCGGCACCACGATGGCGACCAGCATGGCGATGGCGAACACCGCCCAGTATTGCGGCTGGATGGAGAGGATGCCCGGCAGGCCGCCCACCCCGATGCCGTTGGCCATCACCCCGGCGAAACCGCAGATAAGGGCCGCAAGGCTGGATCCCACCATGGCGCACAACATGGGGAACTTGTACTTGAGGTTGATACCGTACATGGCCGGCTCGGTCACCCCGAGGTAGGCGGAAATGGCGGCAGGTACCGAGATCTCCCGCTCGTTCTCCTTGCGGCTAATCAAAATGATGCCGACGACCGCAGACGCCTGCGCAATGTTGGAGAGGGCGATAAGTGGCCAAATCGGGGTGCCACCCATGCTCTGCATCAATTGCAGATCCACCGCGTTGGTGGTGTGGTGGATACCGGTAATAACCAGCGGTGCGTAGAGGAAACCGAACAGGGCTGCACCGATGGGAGCGAAGGAGCCGGTCATGGCGGCCTTGGCAGCGAAACCAACGCCATCACCAATCCAGCGACCGAACGGGCCGATAAAGGCGTGGGCCACGATCACTGCCAGCAGCAGCGAGACAAACGGCACAATCACCAGATAGAGATAGGCCGGAATGATCCGCTTGAGGTTGGTCTCAACCCAAGCCAGGAAGACACCCGCCAGCAGCGCCGGAATGACCTGGGCCTGATAACCTACCTTCTGGATCACGAACAGGCCGAAGTCCCACACCTCGGGAGTCTGCTGACCAATGCCATAGGCGTTCATCAACTGCGGTGACACCAGCGTCACCCCCAGCACGATACCGAGGATCTCGGAGCCGCCCATCTTCTTCACTGCAGACCAGCAGACGCCGACCGGCAGGAAGTGGAAAATCGCCTCGCCCAGCAGCCAGAGGAAGGCGTGTACCTGAGCCCAGAACTGGCTGATCTCGGTGAGGGTATGAGTGCCATCGTCGAACATCTTGATGTCGCCGATGACGTTGCGAAAGCCCAGGATCAGACCGCCGGTGATGATGGCGGGCAGCAGCGGCACGAAGATCTCCGCCAGATGGGAGATGCCCCGCTCCAGCGGGTTCATGTTCTGGCGTGCCGCCTGCTTGGCGGTCTCCTTGCTGCCACCTCTGACGCCGAGCTGTTCGGTCAGCGCCTTGTACCACTGCTCTACCTCGTTGCCGATCACCACCTGGAATTGACCGCCCTGGGTGAAGCTTCCCTTCACTGCCGGAATGGTTTCGATGGCCTTGCTGTCGGCCTTGGCCGGATCGTTCAGGACGAAGCGCAACCGGGTCAGGCAGTGGCTGACGGTGGCGATGTTCTCCTTGCCGCCGATCTTATCGATCAGGGTGGCAAGCTGCTGTGCGTTGATCTTGGACATGGGTCTTCCCTCTGTGACGCCATTGAATAGTGGTCTGTATCGCCCTTTTGAGCCAGTCTGTCGGCCGGAGCGTTTTTGGTATCGTTCCCATTTAGCATGCCGACAATCTGGCCAGATCAAAATGGGAACGTTCCCAATTCGTGGCGAGCGTCACAAAAAGCGCACTTTTTGTTCAGTCGGAAGTGATGGGGCTCACAGGGTTCGACAGGGGGCGATTGTCACCAGCGGAGGCTGATCCTGCTCAATCTGACCGAGCAGCTGACGCGCCGCCTGCTCCCCTGCCCCCTTGTAGCCAAGATCGAGACTGAGGGCATTGGGGAAGAGGAAACTGAGCATGGGGTTGTTGCCAAGGCCGGTCACCAGCACCTCGCTACGCCCTTGTTCTTGCAGGTATTTTGCCGCACCGATGGCGAGGGTGTCGCTGGCGCAGACCAGCGCCTGGGTGGAGGGGGTAAGCAGCTCGGCCGCCAGCCGGTAGCCGCTCTGCAGGCTGAGATCACCGAGGGCGCTACGCGGGCGCAACCCCTGCTCTGCGCAGTAAGCGAGATAGGCGTCGAGGCGGCGTTGGCCGGTGGTGAGATCCGAGGCATCCACCCCCAGATAGGCGATGTCGCGGGCGCCACGGCTTGCCAGCTGCGCCAGCATGGTGCGCACCGCACCGGCGTCGTCGAAGCAGACCGAGGAGAAACCGGGATATTCACGAGCGACCAGCACCAGCTTCTCTTTCAGCGGCGCCATGGCGGCATAGTCCAAGTTATTGAAGGCGAACAGGATAATGCCATCCACCCCGCGCCGCTCCAGCACCGCCAGATGCTCCTGTACCTTGGCGGGGGAGAACTTGCTCTCCATCAGCACAGCATCGTAGCCACGCAGGTAGAGGGTCTCCAGCATGCCGCGCACCGCCTGATTCTCCGAGCTGGAGTCGAGCCGCGAGACGATGATCCCCACCACCTGCTGGCTCTGGCTGCGCATGGCCCGCGCCGATTTGCTCGGCACGAAGCCGTGTTCGGCGATGATCTGCTCCACCCGCTCGCGGGTCTCCTGCTTCACCTTGGGATCCTGATTGAGCACCCGGGAGACGGTCGACTTGCCGACGCCGCTAAGTCTGGCGATATCGAGAATGGTCAGTTTCTTGTCCATGAATTGGCTCACAGGAGGCTAGGCGGTGGAATTGCCCACATTGTTGTGATTAACCCCTGTGAATACAAGCCCATGGCGTTAGAATGCCCTTTTTGCCCCGCCGTCAGGGTGTGTGGGCACAGCACAGGATGCCCATCATGGATCTGCTGGCCAGTCTGCTCTTCTCCCTCTCCATCACAGGCCCCATCTGCGTGGTGCTGCTGCTCGGCATCTTGCTCAAGCGGCTGGGGCTGCTGCCGGATCCCTTTACCGAATCCGCCTCGCGGCTAGTGTTTCAGGTCACCCTGCCCGCTCTGCTCTTTCTCAGTATTCTCGGTACCAACTTCGCCACCATGCCGAGCTTCTGGTTTATCGGTTACGGCCTGCTCGCCACCGTTATCAGCTATCTGGTGCTGGAACTGCTGGCCGGACGTTTTATCGGGGAGCAGCGACTGCGCGGCATCTTCGTGCAGGGGAGCTTTCGCGGCAACAGCGCCATTATCGGGCTCGCCTATGTGCAAAACGCCTATGGCCACGAAGGGTTGGGGGCGGCGGCCTTCTATGTCGGTGCGGTGACCGTGCTCTACAACATTCTCGCGGTGATCACCCTCACCCGCAGTCTCGGCGGCGCCACCGGCATTCGCCCCATCCTGCTCGGCATCATCAAGAATCCGCTGATCATCGCCATTGTGGTGGCGCTGCCGTTTACCCTGCTCGGTATCAAGATGCCGCAACTGCTGCTCACCACCGGCAGCTACTTCGCCAACATGACGTTGCCGCTGGCGCTGCTCTGCACCGGCGCCTCTCTCAGCCTCGATGCCCTGCGTGGTGGCGCAGCCATTGCAGGCTGGGCCAGCATCATGCGGCTCTGTCTCATTCCGGCTGCGTTCACTCTTGGGGCTGCCCTGCTCGGCTTCAGCCATCTGGAGCTGGGTATTCTGTTTCTCATCAGCGCTACCCCGACTGCCGCAGCCAGCTATGTGATGACCCGCGCCATGGGGGGCGACAGCGTGCTGGCCGCAAACATCATCGCCACCACCACCCTCGGTTCGCTGATCACTACCAGCCTCGGGGCAACTCTGATGAATTACCTAGGGTTGATGTACTGACAGCTTGACCTTGCCGGAGGCGGCAGCTTTAGGCTGGCGCTCATCAACAGAGGAGATATCCCATGACCATCGAACTCACAGTGTCCGGCATGTCCTGCGGTGGCTGCGCCGCCAGTCTGCAAAAAGCCCTGCTGGCCCAGCCTGCAGTCACCACCGCAACCGTCGATTTCACCAGCAGCAAGGCCGTCATCGAGAGTGCGCTGAGCAAGGCCGAGCTGATCGCCCTGATCGAAGCCAAGGGTTTCTCTGCGAGTTAAATTATCTCCATAGAGGTATAAAACAGGTTAAAAATCTGTACTCACCTGTCTTTTGGTGAGTTTTATCACAGACCCGGGTTATTAAACGGGCAAACTTGCTGCGATTATTCCAACATAAGGATTTGCAGCATGACCCTACCGATCCGCAAGACCCTGCTCGCCGCCGTCGTCGGCCTGACCCTCTCCCCCATGGCAATGGCCCTGCCCAACGTCCATATTCTGGCAACCGGCGGCACCATCGCCGGAGCTGGCCAGTCGGCTACCCAGTCCAACTACGAGGCTGGCAAGGTGGCCATCGAAACCCTGATCGCCGCCGTGCCCGAGATGAAGAACGTGGCCGATGTGCAGGGTGAACAGGTGGTGAAGATCGGCTCCCAGGACATGAACGACGAGGTGTGGCTCAAGCTGGCCAAGCGGGTCAACGAGCTGCTGGCCAAGGATGACGTGGATGGCATCGTCATTACCCACGGCACCGACACCATGGAAGAGACCGCCTACTTCCTCAACCTGACCGTCAAGAGCGACAAGCCGGTAGTGCTGGTTGGCGCCATGCGCCCCTCCACCGCCATGAGTGCCGATGGCCCGCTCAACCTCTACAACGCCGTGGTGACCGCCTCCGACCCCGCCTCCAAGGGCCGTGGCGTCATGGTGGCGATGAACGACACAGTGCTCGATGCCCGCGACGTCACCAAGACCAACACCACCGGCGTGCAGACCTTTGCTTCTCCCAACTTTGGCCCGCTGGGTTACATCCACAACGGCAAGATCGACTATCAGCGCAGCCCGGCCCGTCTGCACACCAGCAAGACCCCGTTTGACGTGAGCAAGCTCGACAAGCTGCCGCAAGTGGGCATCGTCTACAGCTACGCCAACGCTACCGACTTGCCGGCCAAGGCGATGGTGGATGCCAAGTTTGACGGCATCGTCAGCGCCGGGGTGGGTAACGGCAACCTCTACCACACCCTGTTCGATACCCTGGCCAAGGCGAGCAAAGACGGCATCCGGGTAGTGCGCTCCGCCCGCGTACCGACCGGCGCCACCACCCTGGATGCCGAGATCGATGATGCCAAGTACGGCTTCGTGGCCTCCGGCACTCTCAACCCGCAGAAAGCGCGGGTGCTGCTGATGCTCTCCCTGACCCAGAGCAAGGATCCAGCCCAGATCCAGCGTTGGTTCCAGCAGTTCTGATAACGGTTGTCTGACAAGTGACAAGTAAGGGCGGGACTTCCCGCCCTTTTCCATCCTGCATGCAATGCCACTTCGCCAAGCACCCGCCTCACCCATTACGTCGTTTGGCGAGGTCATCCTTCCCTTTTCCGACCATCTTTTTCGGCCACCGCAGAGCGCTGTCATCAAATTAGCGAGCCGGATCACCCGCTTTCACAAGCGCATCGCCGCCAAATTCATTACACTGCCAGCGATCTTATCTACTCAAGAGGTGCTGTTGCTGTATGGAAATATTGATCCTGCTGGGATTGATTTTGCTTAATGGCGTCTTCGCCATGTCAGAAATCGCCATCGTCACCGCACGCAAGGCGCGCCTCGGCAAACTTGCCAATGAAGGCAACCGCTCCGCCGCCATCGCCCTCAAACTGGGTGAAGACCCGACCCATTTTCTCTCTGCCGTCCAAATCGGCATCACCAGCATCGGCCTGCTCAACGGTATCTACGGCGAATCGCTACTGGCCCAGCCCTTCTCGCTCTGGTTGCAGGAGTGGGGGCTCTCTGCCAAAAGCAGCGGCCTGATCGCCACCGTCATCGTGGTAGTGGTGGTCACGTACCTCTCCATCGTGGTGGGGGAGCTGGTGCCCAAGCGCCTTGGCCAACTCAATGCCGAGCGCATCGCCTGCCTGGTGGCCCGCCCGATGCACTGGCTCGCCACCCTGACTCGCCCCTTCGTCTGGCTGCTGTCGGCCTCTACCAATGCCAGCCTGCGGCTGCTGCGGGTCAACCAGAACGGCAGCGCCAACGTTACCGAGGAGGAGATCCACGCCATGCTGGTGGAGGGCTCTGAAGCCGGGGTGATCGAGGATCATGAACACACCATGCTGCGCAACGTCTTCCGTCTCGACGAGCGCAGCCTCTCCTCCCTGATGGTGCCACGCAGCGATATCCGCTATCTGGATCTGGCGCTGCCGCTGGAGACCAACCTGCAGCGACTGGTGGAGTATCGCCACAGCTATTTTCCGGTCTGCGACGGCAACCTGTCAGAATTGGTGGGTATCATCAATGTCAGCAAGGTGCTGCACGCCTATATCAAGGGGGAGCCCATCGATCTGGCTGCCCTGACCCAGGAGGGCAGCCTGCTGCCCGAGACCCTCAACGGCGTCGAACTGCTCAACCACTTCCGCACCCACAGCGAACAGATGGCGCTGGTGGTTGACGAGTATGGCGAGCTGCAGGGGCTGGTCACCCAGCAGGATCTGCTGGAGGCACTGGCGGGGGATTTCCAGCAGGAGGATGGCGAGGACAACTGGGCCTTCCGGCGCGCCGACGGCAGCTGGCTGCTCGATGGCCTGATCCCGCTGCCAGAGTTGAAGGATTGTCTGGAGCTGGTTCGTCTGCCTGAAGAAGAAAAACATCACTATCACACCCTCGGAGGGCTTATCATGCTGCTCCTTGGTCGTGTTCCACAAACCGGAGATCTGGTGACACTGGAACAGTGGCAACTGGAAATTGTTGACATGGATGGCCTGCGCATCGACAAGGTGCTAGCCATGCCCTTGACCGATCAACCCAGCTAACCTGCGGAGTTTGCAAGTATGGAGCAGTTTTACCAACTGGCTCACGCCTTTATGAATCACGATCTGAACACACTTTCCGATCCCAAGATGGCCTTCATGATCTGTGGTGTGATTCTGACGTTTCTGGTACTGGAAAACGGATTCATCCCTACCGCCTTTCTGCCCGGTGACAGCCTGCTGATCCTCACCGGCGTGCTCATCTATCAGGATGTGTTGTCTCTCGGGGTGATCCCGCTGTTGATCATGGCTACCTTTGTCGGCACCTGGCTCGGTTACATGCAGGGGCGCTTTCTCGGCCACACCCAGCTCTACCATCGGCTGATGTCCCATGTGGAAGAGCGACACCAGCAGAAGGTCTACCACCTGCTGGACAAGTACGGGATCATCACCCTGATCACCGCGCGCTATATCGCCTTCGTGCGCACCGCCTACCCCTATATCGTGGGAGCTACCGAGCTGCCGCAGGGGCGCTTCCTCATCGTCAATCTGATCAGCTCCATCATGTGGATCTGCCCGCTGGTCGGGTTTGGCTACTACCTGAGCCACACCAAGCTGGCCGCCGAATACCAGACCCAGTTCTTCAACATCATCATCTATCTGCCGGTGGCCCTGCTGGTGGGTGGCATGGTGGCGCTGGTCTGGCGCTGGATCAGCAAACGCAGGGCTGCGCAGCCGCGGGATTGACCCCTCGCCCAACGCCCGACCCGAAAGCCCTCACCAGAGGGCTTTTTTGATCGCCAATTTTGCGCAAATAACAGAAATAGTCCCGCTCGGCCCTTGTAAAGCCGGGGTAAAAATGAGTGAATCTAGCGCCTTTTTTTGGATGGGAACGGAGTCGGTTGTATGTGGTGTCGGATTCGCGCAGCAGCGCTGGTTGTCGGGTTGATGGGAATACTGGGATTGCCTGCGGTCAGCGCGGCACCCAACCCTGCCAAACTGGAAGTACGCTCGAGCAGCGCCCTGGTCGTGGATGTAAAAACGGGCAAGACGCTCTACCAGAAGAATGCCACCAAGGTACGTCCCATCGCCTCCCTCACCAAGCTGATGACAGCGCTGGTGGTGCTGGATGCCAAACAGAATCTCAACCAGACCATCACGGTCGACAAGAACGATCTGGATCGGGTCAAACACACCCATTCCCGCATCCGCATGGGCACCAAGGTAACCCGCCGCGACGCCCTGCATCTGGCGCTGATGTCCTCCGAAAACCGGATGGCCTCGGCACTGGCGCGTCACTATCCGGGCGGTCGCAGCGCCTTCGTGCGAGCCATGAACAACAAGGCCAGACAGCTGGGTATGCGTAATACCCACTTCTACGACTCCACCGGCCTCTCCACCCGCAACGTCTCCACCGCCCAGGATCTCGGCAAGCTGGCCGCCGCCGCCTATCGTCAGCCGCTGATCCGTCAGTTCACTCAGGATGAGAACCGGGAGATGCGCTTCAGCGCCCCCGCCTACAGCCTGATGTTCAACAACACCAACCCGCTGGTGAAAAACCCGGATTGGGACGTGCGCCTCTCCAAGACCGGCTTCACTGACGAAGCGGGGCGCTGTCTGGTAATGCGCGCCAAACCGGACAGCCGCGAGCTAGCCATCGTGCTGCTCAACTCGGTGGGCAAACGTACCCCCATCGGCGATGCCAACCGCATTCGCAAATGGTTGAAAAGCTGAGTAAATATCTCGACACAAAAGGATGCTGCGGCATCCTTTTTTATTGCCCGCAAAACGCCTCTGCAGGCCTTGCAGGATGTTGATAGCCAAACCCTGAATGATGAGCTGCGCGGCATCTGCCGTTGCAACAGCAGGCATACAGCGCGCCTATAGATGAGGTAAAGGGTGGTGAGGGGTTGCACCGTTCAGAAGATCGCGACGCAATAACAGAAGGGGGTCTGAAAGAGGACAAGAACAGACTGGAAGGCCATCCAGCCGCTATAACGCGAAAACGAATCTGCACCAAAAAGCTAAATGTCGCCCATAAAAAAACAGCCCCGACCGAAGTCGAGGCTGTCTGTATGGTGCGCCCGAGAGGATTCGAACCTCTGACCACCTGGTTCGTAGCCAGGTACTCTATCCAGCTGAGCTACGGGC
>NZ_JAAKSL010000023.1:0-42612 GCF_049173895.1 Aeromonas sp. 602200 | reverse complement strand
ACCGCCTTCTCGAGTCAAGCCTTATTTGCAAAGGCTTTTCGAGGTTACCGACCCGGTTGTTTGCGTTGCCGCTTGCCCTGTCGATGGAGGCGCATTATAGGGAGTGAATTCGTTCTGGCAACCCCTTATCGGCAATAAAATTGCAAAAAACTGCACTTTTTTAGTTATTCATCTCCGACCACAGCTTTTATACACACTTATCCACAGAAACCGCCTCCAGGTTGCTAGAATGGCCGAAAACAAGGAGGCCAAGATGGACTTGCGACTGAGACCTTACAAAGGAAAACGCCCGCAATTGGGCAAACGGGTATATGTAGACCCCTGTGCCACCCTGGTGGGCGATATCGAGCTGGCCGATGATGCCAGCATCTGGCCCATGGTGGCGGCACGGGGGGATGTGAACCATATCCGCATCGGCGCCCGCAGCAATATTCAGGACGGTACTGTGCTGCACCTGACTCGCAAGAGCGCCAGCAATCCAATCGGCTATCCACTGCTGATCGGTGAAGATGTCACGGTCGGTCACAAGGCGATGCTGCACGGCTGCACCATAGGCAACCGGGTGCTGGTCGGCATGGGTGCCATTCTGCTTGATGGCGTCGTGGTTGAAGATGATGTGATGATCGGCGCAGGTTCACTGGTGCCACCGGGCAAGCGACTCGAATCGGGCTTTCTATATATAGGGAATCCCGTCAAACAGGCTCGTCCGCTCAAACCCGCCGAGATCACCTTCCTCAAGACCTCGGCCGACAATTATGTGCTGCTCAAGGATGAGTATCTGCAAGAGACCTGATAGGGCTGGCAGAAACAGGAAGCCCGGC
Source organism: Aeromonas sp. 602200 (assembly GCF_049173895.1). Lineage (NCBI taxonomy): Bacteria > Pseudomonadati > Pseudomonadota > Gammaproteobacteria > Aeromonadales > Aeromonadaceae > Aeromonas > Aeromonas sp. 602200. The sequence goes on along the minus strand of NZ_JAAKSL010000023.1, from coordinate 41,791 downwards.
ATGATGCCGGGCTTCGCTTCTTATATAGATATATAGCCGTGCAGAACGGCTGACCGGAAATCAGTGGGCCTGATCCCAGTTGTCGCCGGTACCCGCTTCAACCAGCAGCGGCACATGCAGTTCGGCAGCAGCCGACATCTTCTCCTTGATGATGGCGATGTACTCCTCCAGCTTCTCTTCGCGGATCTCGAACACCAGTTCATCGTGTACCTGCATCAGCATGCGGATCGACTCATCCTCGATACCGCGAATCCAGCTGTCCACGTTGATCATGGCGCGCTTGATGATATCGGCGGCCGTGCCCTGCATAGGCGCGTTGATGGCGGCCCGCTCGGCTGCCTTGCGCAGACCGGCGTTGCGGGACTTGATATCCGGCAGATAGAGGCGACGACCAAACAGGGTCTCGACATAACCCTGGGCTTCCGCCTGCTGGCGGGTACGCTCCATATACTCCAGCACGCCCGGGTAGCGTTCGAAGTAGAGATCCATGTACTTCTGCGCTTCGGCACGACCGATCCCCAGCTGCTTGGCCAAACCGAAGGCACTCATGCCGTAGATAAGACCGAAGTTGATCGCCTTGGCGCTGCGGCGCATGTCGGTGGTGACCGCATCGAGCGCTACACTGAATACCTCGGCGGCAGTCGCCTTGTGGATGTCCTTGCCCTCGGCAAAGGCGGTCAGCAACCCCTTGTCACCGGAGAGGTGCGCCATGATGCGCAGCTCGATCTGGGAGTAGTCCGCCGCCACCAGCTTGTAACCGGCGCTCGGAATAAAGGCCTGACGGATCCGGCGCCCCTGCTCGTTGCGCACCGGGATGTTCTGCAGGTTGGGATCAGATGATGACAAACGGCCCGTAGCCGCTACCGCCTGATGATAGGAGGTATGTACCCGCCCGGTCTGCGGCTTGATCATCAGCGGCAACTTGTCGGTGTAGGTGGACTTGAGCTTGGCCAGCCCACGATGCTCCATCAGCAGTTGCGGCAGCTCATAGGTCTCCGCCAGCTCGGCCAGCACCTCTTCTGCGGTGGACGGTGCCCCCTTCGGCGTCTTTTTGATGATCGGTAGGCCCAGCTTGGTGAAGAGGATCTCCCCAAGCTGCTTGGGTGAGGAGAGGTTGAACTCCTGTCCAGCCAGCTCATGGGCCTGCTTCTCCAGCTCCGCCAAGCGCAGCTCGATCTCCTGGCTCTGCTGGTGCAGCAACTTGGGATCGATAGTGGTGCCGAGCAACTCCATCCGCGCCAGCACTGGCAGCAGAGGCAGTTCGATCTCGCTGAATACCTTGGCGAGACCCGGCACGGCCTCCAGCTGACCCCACAGCGCCTGATGAAGACGCAGGGTGATATCGGCATCTTCCGCCGCATAGGGGGCGGCCTGCTCCAGCTCGATCTGGTTGAAGGTGAGCTGTTTCACCCCTTTGCCCGCAATATCTTCAAAGGAGGTGGTCTCAACCCCGAGGTAACGCTTGGCCAGCGAATCCATGTCGTGGCGACTGGCGGTGGAGTTGAGCACATAGGATTCGAGCATGGTGTCGTAGGCGATACCTTGCAGGTCGATGTCGTGGTTGAGCAGCACGTTGCGATCGTATTTGAGATTCTGCCCCACCTTGAGACGGGTCGGATCTTCCAGCAGCGGTTTGAGCTTGCCCAACACCACGGCCTCGCTCAGCTGTACCGGTGCCCCCAGATAGTCATGGCCAAACGGCACATAAGCAGCCTTGCCCGGCTCAACCGCGAAGGAGACCCCGACGATCCGCGCCTCCATATAGTCGAGACTGGTGGTTTCGGTATCGAAGGCAAACAGCGGTGCCGCTTTCAGCTGTTCCAGCCAGCCGTCAAACTCGGCTTCGTCCAGAATGCAGCGGTAGTCGGTTTCGATGGCGGCAACCGGAGCGGCGCTCTCATCGCCAGCCTCGTTCTGTCCGGCGCTCTCGCTGCCCTCTTCACCACCGGATTCCAGCTCCTTGATCAGGTTGCGCAGCTCGTATTCGCGATAGACCGCCAGCAGGGACTCCTTGTCGACCGGCTTGAGCAACAGCTCTTCCAGACTCTGTTCCAGCTCGACATCGGTCTTGATGGTCGCCAGTCGATAGGAGAGACGAACCTGCTCCTCCTGCTCGCGAAACTTGTCAGCGAACGCCTTGGAGCCACGAAAGCCGAGCGCGGCCACCTTGTCCAGATTGGCGGCAATCTCGTCGATGCTGCCAATCCCCTGCAGCAGGGCCAGTGCGGTCTTCTCGCCGACACCGGTCATGCCGGGGATGTTGTCGACCTTGTCACCCATCAGGGCCAGATAGTCGATGATGAGCTCGGGCGGTACGCCGAACTTCTCGATCACCCCTTCCCGATCGGTCTTCACATCTTTCATGGTGTCGATCAGGGTGACATGGTCGGAGACCAGCTGTGCCATATCCTTGTCACCGGTGCTGATCAGTACCGGCAGCTGCTTCTCGGTCGCCTGGCGGGCCAGGGTGCCGATCACGTCGTCGGCCTCCACCCCCTCCACCATCAGGAAGGGGAAACCCATCGCCTTGATCATCTGGTGGATAGGGGCAACCTGACTGCGCAGATCGTCCGGCATGCTGGCACGGGTCGCCTTGTACTCGGGATAGATGTCGTCGCGGAAGGTCTTGCCCTTGGCATCAAACACCACGGCCACATGACAGTCAGGATATTGCTTGCGCAGGCTGCGCATCATGTTGGCCATGACACGGACGGCGCCGCTCGGCAAACCGGTCGATGTGCGCAGATCGGCCTGCTGGGAGGCGAAGAAGGCGCGGTAAAGATAAGAGGAGCCGTCGACCAGAATAAGGGGGTTGCTAGGGGCCATGAAATCGTCCTGCCAGAGATAAACAGCCGCTAGGATGCCACAGGGCCCCCCTCACACCAAGGGGCGCAGCAACAGCACACAGCGCCTGATAAAGGGACTCAATCTGTGGATAACTCTGTGTTCAAAAATGGGGCGCATCAGAGTGCACAGTGATAAAACTGTGCATAAGAATATAAAAAGCCATTAAAAACAATGAATTGAGATCGTAAAAACAGATCGCAAGACAGTTAGAATGATCTCGATCAATGTGGAAAAAGATTTAAGGGAGTAGGTACGGCAGGATCCAAAACGAAACAATCCTAGCACAGCAAGATGACTTGACCAGCGGAGGGCGAGCGATAACCATACAAAAGTACAACAATCCATCCTGGCTCACATTTTCAACAACGAGGAGTTTGCCATGAAAAAAGTGGCCGTGATTTTGAGTGGCTGCGGTGTCTTTGACGGGGCCGAAATCCACGAGGCCGTAATCAGCCTGCTGGCGTTGGCCCGTCAGGGAGCCGCCGTCCAGTGCTTCGCCCCGAACGTGGCGCAGCTCCATGTCATCAACCACCTGACCGGTGAAGTGAGCGAGGGAGAGAACCGCAATGTGCTGGTCGAAGCGGCCCGCATCTGCCGTGGCCAGATAAAGGATGTGGCCGAGCTGGATGCGGCCGATTACGACGCGCTGCTGGTGCCCGGCGGCTTTGGCGCAGCCAAGAACCTGTGCGACTTCGCCATCCGGGGGGCCGAGTGCCAGATCCAGCCCGATGTGCTGAAAGCGTGCCAGAGCTTTGCCAAAGCCAACAAGCCGGCCGCGTATATCTGCATCGCGCCCGCCATGATCCCGCTGATATATGGCGCCGGGACGCTGGCGACCATAGGCCATGACGAGAGTACCGCCAACGCCATCGAGGCGATGGGTGGCAGCCATCTCAACTGCCCGGTCAACGAGTTCGTAGTGGATCAGGAGCGCAAGGTGATCTCCACCCCCGCCTACATGCTGGCCAACAATATTGTCGAGGCGGCGGACGGCATCGAGAAGACAGTCAAGCAGCTGCTGGCGCTATAATCCTCACCCAGCCAAAAACAGACGGGCCGCTCATGGAGCGGCCCGTTTTCAATTCTGCCTGAAGGCGATGAATTAGATGGTTTCGCCCATCTGATCCATTTTGCCCAGCAGGGCACGCAGACGCTCCTGCCATGCAGTGTGCTCGTTGCGCAGCTGATGGTTCTCGTCTTGCAGCTTGCTGTTCTGCTCTTTCAGCTCGTCCAGCTCCATCTTCAGCAGGGAGATGTTGTCGACAGCGGATTGTACTTTGGATTCGAGTTGCTCAAGGACTTCTAGTGACATATGCATACCTGTTTGTTCAATTGCGATGCCCCACAGAGGGCGATTCAAGCGCGTGAAGCCAGCATACCCCGAGCGCATCGGCACAAACAAGCCAGTGCGCTGTAAAATGCGCCTTCCATAGATGTATTGTCTAAATATGCGTCTATTTTTCTCGCATCCTGCGCCAGAGCCGCGACAACACTCTAAACCGTACCTAAAAAGCGCCGCTACCAACGCATCATTGATGCCATCCTGATGGCACGGTCGCTATCCATGCAAGGCGATATAAGCCCCCAGCAACAGACAGGCGACGACATACATCAGCAGGCCGTAGAGCAGGTTCCAGCGCAGGATCAGCCCGGCACTGAGGTTGTAGCGGGAGGCCAGCGCCAGATTGGATCCGGAGAGCGGACTGGTGCCGGTGGCAAGCCCCCATCCCAGCAGGAAACACATGCCGAGCAGGCTGGGATCCGGCGCCAGCGGCCAGAGCAGCGGCGCCAGCCCGGAGATACTGATGAGCGGATGTACCCCGACGATGGCCACCAGCAGGATCAGCAGCAGAGTGAGGGATGCCTCAAGCCAGCCAAAGTGGTTGAACAGCGGCAGACCGTGACCGGAGCCGAAATCGATGACCGACAATGCACTGTTGATGCCTGCTGCCAGCAAACCGGCCCCCAGAAACAGCACCAGCTGACCGCCGATGGCGGGAAAGCGCTCCACCACCTGCCGCTTGAGGGCCGCCTTGCGCCCGACCCTCGGCATAAAGAGCAGCGCCAGCAGCGGGGCCACCAGCGCGATCACCGCCAGAATGCCGAGCTGGGGCCAGACCTGCTTGATGAGCAGTACCAGCAACGCCAGCGTGACCGGCAGCCCCAGAGTCTGCAACCGCAGCGGATAACCGGCAAAGTCGGCCACCCCGATCCGCTCCACCTGCCAGGCGGTCAGTCCCATCGCCAGCAAGGCGGCGAGGATCCCGAACGGCAAAATATGGGAGAGCTGCAAGCCCGGCGCATAGGTGAGCGCCACCGCCATGGCGACAAAGAAGGGTGACCAGAAGGCGGCGGCACAGAAAATCCGGCTCAGCACCATCACCTGACGCCGCTCCAGGGTGCCATTACGCTCCAGCCGATCGCCGATGATAAAGAGCACCGAGAGATTGATGACCGCCCCCAGCAGATTGAGGCTGGCCATGGTGCTCCACAGCCCCTTGCGCCCGGTCCAGGAGGTGGTGCCGGTCAGCAAGCCGGAAGTGGCAAGGTTGAGGGTGCTCACCGCGGCAAACATGGTGAGCATATTGATATTGGGCAGCAGCCAGTCACCGGCAATGAGGGTCGCGCCCTGCCACCAGGAGAAGATCAACAGCAGCAGGGCGGCACTATACAGGGCCAGCGCCTGCCGCCTGGCGGCCCCTACCAGCCAGGGCCAGGTGAGCAGTGACGCCCCCCAGGCTGCAATGGCCGCGGGCCAGGGGGAGAGACCCAGATAGAGATGAAGCAGGTTGAGCAGCCACATCCCCAAAATCAGATAACCCGACCAGCGTTTGGCCATCGACGCCTCCGGTCAGGAGATCAGAGACACTGATCCATATCCAGTGAAGGCTTGTCGCACTCCGGACGGCCGACGATCTTGGCGGGTACGCCAGCAACCGTGGTATGAGGTGGCACCGGGTTGATCACCACGCTGCCCGCGCCAATTTTGGCACCCACGCCCACTTCGATATTGCCGAGCACCTTGGCGCCCGCCCCTATCATCACCCCTTCGCGGATCTTGGGGTGGCGATCGCCGCTCTCCTTGCCGGTACCACCGAGGGTCACGCTCTGCAGGATGGAGACATCATCTTCAATCACCGCCGTCTCGCCCACCACTATGCCGGTGGCATGGTCAAACATGATCCCCTTGCCGATGCGGGCAGCCGGGTGCACATCCACCCCGAACACCACCGAGATCTGGTTTTGCAGATAAAGGGCCAGCGAGCGGCGCCCCTGACGCCACAGCCAGTTGGCGACCCGATAGCCCTGCAGGGCATGGAACCCCTTGAGGTAAAGCAGCGGGGTGGAGAAGAGATCGACCGCAGGATCGCGCTCCTGCACGGCGCAGATGTCGGCCGCCACTACCGTCAGCAACTCGGGCTCGCTGCGCAGGGCCAGCTCGATCACCTCGCGCAGAGCGATGGCGGGCATGGTGGCGCTGTCGAGTTTGTTGGCCAGCTGGAAGCTGAGGGCCGAACGCAGATTCTTGTGATTTAGAATGGTGGAGTGGAAGAAGCTGGCCAGCATCGGCTCCTGGGCCGCCATGCACTCCGCTTCTTGCTGAATTTTGTGCCAGGTTTTGGCAACCAGTTCATCCATGTTGCAGCCTACTGTTGTTCTGGGTGAGGGCTCTGTTGTTCTTTTGTCAGCACCGAGATGGGGTCCATGTGGATGATGACATCCATCCGCTCGAATGCCTGGCGTACCGCCAGCTCGGCTTCATCGGCGATCTGATGGGCCTTGACCAGGGGGATCTGATCATCCAGTTCCAGATGCAACTGTACGAATCGGGTCGGCCCGGATTGACGGGTGCGCAGGTCATGTACGCCGTGTACACCTTCTACGGCACAGCAGAGCGCCATTATTCTCGCTTGTTCTTCCGCTGGCAACTGACGATCGAGCAGGGCCTGCACCGACTCGTAGCCGATATGTCCCGCCCCCCACAACAGGAACAACCCGATCAGGATGGCAAACAGGCCGTCAGCCCAGTACCACCCCTGCCCCGCCAGCACCAGCGCCAGCAAGACACCGGCGTTGAGCAGCAGATCGGAGCGGTAGTGCAACATGTCCGCCTTGATGGCCACGCTGTTGGTCTTGCGAATAACGAAACTCTGGAAACTGACCAGCAGAAGGGTCAGCACAATGGAACCGCCACTAACCCAGAGACCCGCCTCTAACCGTTCAATAGGTGCCTGTTTGAGCAGGGAGGAGATGCCGTGCATCACCAGCAGCAATGCGGAACCGGAGATAAAGGCCGACTGGATCAGCCCCGCCAGAGACTCCGCCTTGCCGTGACCGAAGCGGTGTTCATCATCGGCGGGGGCCAGCGCATAGCGAATGGCCAGCAGGTTGATGATGGAGGCACTCACATCCATAAAAGAGTCGGTGAGCGACGCCAGCAGGGTCGACGAGTCTGTCATCAGCCAGGCGATCAGTTTGCCGATGATGAGCAGGGTGGCAGTCGTGACGGCCGCCATGCTGGCAAAGGTAACCCAACGGGAATATTGTTGATGGCTCAAAACCGGCTTTCCTCTGGCGATGAAAAACTTATTATACCCTGACCCCGGCGTCAGTTTGGCGCGAAAATCTGCGGAATAACACCCGATGAACAGAATACTCCTGGTCGACGACGATCTTGAATTGACCCAGCTGCTCACCGAAATTCTGACCCTGGAGGGATTTCAGGTCACGGTCGCCGAGGATGGTGAAGAGGGGCTGCAACGGCTGGCGGAGCAGAGCTTCGATCTGGTGCTGCTGGACGTGATGATGCCCAAACTCAACGGCTTTGCCATGCTGACCAAGCTGCGCAAGACCCATGAAACCCCGGTGCTGATGTTGACCGCTCGTGGCGACAGCCAGGATCGGGTTAACGGTCTGGAAGCGGGTGCCGACGACTATCTGGCCAAGCCGTTCGACGATCGGGAGCTGCTGGCCCGGGTTCGCGCCATCCTGCGCCGTACCCAGAGTGCCCCGCCCCAGCGTGGCAGCTCCTCCGACGAAGTGCACTTCATGGATATCGTGCTGCAACCCGGCCTGCAGCAGGCCCGCTGCGGCGTACAACTGCTGGAGCTGACCGCCACCGAATTCGGGCTGCTGGAGTGCCTGCTGCGCAATCCCGGCCAGATTGTCAGCAAGAGCCACCTCTCCGAACAGGTGCTTGGCAAGAAGCTGGAGCCCTTCGATCGGGCCATCGACATGCACCTGAGCAACCTGCGCAAGAAGCTGCCGGACCGCAGTGATGGCCAGCCCCGCTTCAAAACCGTACGGGGGCGCGGTTACCTGTGGCTAGAGCAAGAATAAAGAGTACCAGCTCCCTCAACGGCATATCGACCCACATCTTCCTCTGGTTCTGGTTCATGCTGCTGGTGATGCTGGCCGCCGTGATCAGCCTGCCCACTCTGGATCCTCGCAACCAGATCCCGCTGCCGACCCATGAGGCGGTGCGAATGCAGAAAAATGTGCAGGCCCTGCTCAACGCTGCCGATCCGAATCAGGATTTCGATCTGGCCAAAACGATGGACAAGATCGCCATGCTCCCGGTGGACAATGTCTACCTGCGCGACGAGAGGGGGCAGATCCAGTCCACCACCCATCCGCGCAAGTTTGTGGTGCGCTTTATGGTGGACGCCGATGACCCGGCCAAACCCATGCTGGGCAACGAGGATCGCAAGGCGATCGCTGGTCCCTTCCTGATGGAGCACCGCGGCCATCGCTATCACGTCTATTTCGGCCTCAATGCCGAGAACCCCTACCTGTTCCTGTTCATACAGGTGCTGGATCACCCGATCCGCATTCTGGGCATATCAATGCTGGTCAGCACCCCGCTCTGCCTGCTGCTCGCCTGGCGGCTGACCCGCCCCATCCTGCAGTTGCAGAAGTCGGTCTCCCAACTGGCGGCTGGCAATCTGGAGGTACAGATCCCCAACCTGGGACGGGGCGACGAGATTGGCCAGCTGGCGGACAACGTCAGCCGCATGGTGGAGACGCTCAAGAGCATGATCCAGAAGCAGAAACAGCTTCTTTCCGATATCTCCCACGAGCTGCGCAGCCCCCTCACCCGGATGCAACTGGCGCAGGCGCTGATCCGCCGCAAGCAGGGTGACAGCGCCGAGCTGGCGCGGATCGAATCAGAGATCGGGCGGCTGGACAAGCTGATCGGCGATCTGCTGGATCTGTCGCGAGTGCAGCAGCATGTGGAGGCGCCGGTGGTACACCCGCTGGCCGACCTGCTGGAACCCATCCTCGAAGATGCCATGTTCGAAGCGAATCAGAGCGGCAAACAACTCAGACTGCCGCCGCTGCCCGCAGAGTCGATCCAGATGTGGCCCGAGCTGTTGGCCCGGGCGGTGGAGAACCCCCTGCGCAACGCCCTCAAATATGCCCGCGAGTTCATCAAGGTGGAGTGGTATCGGGAGGGACTGGAGTGGGTGATGACCATTCGGGATGACGGCCCCGGGGTGCCTGACGAGCAGCAGGCGCTGCTGTTCCAGCCCTTCTTCCGGGTCGATGATGCCCGCAACGCCAAGACTGGCGGCACCGGGCTGGGGCTGGCCATCGCCTCGGAGGCGATCCAGCGTCACGGCGGCACCATTACGGCCAGCAGCAATCATCCAACCGGACTGACCATCACGATCAAGCTGCCCATCGCCTGATCCTTTTCATCCGGACGGGCGCTGGGTATGCTGGCGCCCCTTCTTGGCTTTACATCTCTTTGCAGGAGCTCGTCATGCTCGATATCGTCCTCTACCAGCCGGAAATCCCGCCCAACACCGGCAATATCATCCGGCTTTGCGCCAATACCGGTTACCGGCTCCATCTGATCGAGCCGCTGGGATTTGAGTGGGATGACAAGCGGGTAAAGAGGGCGGGACTCGACTATCACGAGTTTGCCGAGGTGAAGCGCTGGCCGAGCTATGAGGCCTTTCTGGCCGCCGTGGCGCCCAAGCGGGTGTTTGCCTGCACCACCAAGGGCCGCACCGCGCACTCGGCAGCACAATATGCCCTTGGCGACGCCCTGCTGTTTGGCCCGGAGAGTCGCGGCCTGCCCATCGAGATCATCGAGAGTCTGCCATTCGAGCAGCGGGTACGCATCCCTATGGTGCCCCAGAGCCGCAGCATGAACCTCTCCAACGCGGTGTCTGTCTTTGTCTACGAGAGCTGGCGCCAGCTCGGCTACGACGGTGCCATGTAAGCGCCACAGATGATCAGTGGCGGGCGTCCAGCAGGCGCCCGCTGCGCTCCAGCCGCCAGCAAGTGACCCCCAGCGACAGACCGCGCCCCACCATCAGCGCCGCCATCGCCGCCCATAACGCGGCCACACCCCACGACTGACAGAGCCACCAGATCGGGAAGAAGCCGCCAAACGCGGCCAGCAACATGCTGTTGCGCATCTCCCGGGCCCGGGTCGCCCCGATAAATACGCCATCCAGCAGGAAACACCAGACTGCCAGCAAGGGCATGGCGATCAGCCAGGGAAGCTGACGATTTGCCTCCGCCACCACGGCCGGAATGTCGGTGATATAGCCGATAAGGTGGGCACCGAAGAGGGCAAACAGCAGGGTAAAACCACTGGCAATGAGGGCGGCCCAGCCCAGATTGAGCACGATGGCCTCCCGCAGTTTCTGCCGATCCTGCTGACCGATGGCTCGTCCTACCATGGCCTCCACCGCATAGGCAAAACCATCGAGTCCGTAGGAGATAAGCATCAGGAAGTTGAGCAACACCGCATTGGCGGCCACCGCCACATCCCCCAGTCGTGCCCCTTGCAGAGTCATGAAGGCGAAGCAGAGCTGCAAACAGAGGGAGCGCAGGAGGATATCGCGGTTGAGGCCGAGCAACCGCACCATGGGCGCAAGCTGCCGCCAGCGCTGCCAGCCATCTAGCCACACCGTCGGTGCCAGTTGCCGCAGTTGACGGCGTACCAGCCAGATGCCAACTGCCAGCGCACAGTAGTCCGCCATGACCGAGGCCGCCGCCACACCCCGCACCTGCCAGCCGAGCCCCAGCACAAACAGGGCATCGAGCGCCATATTGACCAGATTGGTGAGGATCAACATCACCATGGGGCTGCGGGCATCCTGCATCCCCAACAGCCAGCCCATGACCACCAGATTGCAGAGCGCCGCCGGGGCGCTCCAGATCCGCACCGCCACATATTGGCCCGCATAGAGCTGCACCTCGGGCGAGCCGCCACTCAGGGCGATCAGCCGTGGCAACAGGGGGAAGAGCAACAACAGCAGCGCCAGGCCAAGAGTAATGGCCAGCCCCAGCGCCCGCAGCAGGGTATCGAGCTGGGCACGACCGTCGGCGGCGCCGTGCGCCTGCGCCGTCAGGCCGGTGGTCGACATCCGCAAAAAGCCGAGCAACCAGAAGATGAGGTTGATCAGGGTCGCACCGACCGAGACGCCCCCCAGAAACCAGGCCTGACCGAGATGACCGATCACCCAGGTGTCCACCAGCCCCAGCAGGGGGGTGGTGATATTGGAGAAAACCATCGGCAGGGCGAGCGCAAAGACGGCGCGGTGGCGAGAGGGATCTCGCCACCAGGGGGCAACAGCTGGGGTCACGCTCAGTGGCCTGCCAACTTCAGGATGCGGGCGAAATCAGAGAGCATGGTGGCCATCTGCACCCTGGGCACCTGACCCGGCGCCACCTGCGGGCGGAATACCGCCAGCAGCTTGCCCTTGGGATTGATGAGCACGATGGAGGCGGAGTGATCGATCAGGTAATCCTTCTCCCCCTGATTGGCGATGGAGTAGATAAGCCCCAGATTGCGCACGAACGGGAACAGCTTGTCGTGGGGGGCAGTGGCCGCCTTGAACTCGGGATTGAAGAAGGCGGTATAGGTCTTGAGGCGTGGAATGTCGTCACGCTGGGGATCCGCCGAGATAAACACCACCTGACTGTCGGGCGCCATCTTCTTCAGCTGGTCATAGACGGAACGCATATCTGCCAGGGTGGTGGGGCAGATATCGGGGCAGAAGGTGTAGCCGACAAACAGGAAGGTCCAGTGCCCCTTCAGGTTGGCAGGAGTGAACGGCTGGTTGTCCGCATCGGTAAAGGCGAAATCGTTGATATCCCGCCCCGCCGGATAGTAGTCGGCCTGTTCAGGCTGCTCTGGCTGCGTGGCGTAGAACACCAGGATCAGGCAGGCTGTCAGCAGCAGAAAGAGCAGGGGATAGCGGAGCTTCATCATAACAAGAGACCCTTTCAGTTCGAGACAGATGGCCAGCAGTGACCGGACAAGAGGGGGGCATTGTACCCCAGCGAACCGCCAAGGTGGGTCAACCTTGTGCAGCACCCTCTCGGGAGTCGACCATTTGGCACGATTGATCGCCAATTTCATCCATAAAAAAACCGGCCCCCTCGGGTGCCGGTTATGGGTGGATTTGTTGGTATCTTCTGCTCAGGGGCGAGCGTTACGCCCCTGCTGCAACATCTTGCCGATGGCCCGCACGCCGATGGGAATCACGGGGGCCAGCCAGCCCTCTTCCCCCTGGCGATCGCCGTGACCCCGTTTGAACAGCAATACCAGACGCACCACCTTCTCTTTCGGACATCCCAGCCAGAGCGTCCAGTGCGAACCACGATGGTGCAGCCAGAGACCGTAAAACCAGGTCATCCGGCTACCTTTGACGAAACGGGTGATTGACGATTCCGCTGGCGCAGCCCCAGCCTCTGAATCCCATGGCGATCTTGATGCCATACCAGTCCTCCTTGACCGACAGGTCATGTTGCTTCGTCGGCCTGAACTGGGAACAGGCCCGTCACGACTATCTGCAACCATTACGAGTGGTCCCCTTTGCCTGACAAGGCTCGGGATCTCCCCACTCCCCCTTCATATCCCGTGAAGGTGTACTGCCCGATTCTCGTTGTTACCGGCCCTCCCGTCCTGCGCATTGCGATGGTCAGAGGGAGGTGCCAAGCACTGTCTCGGCGACAGGGCACTGATCTGAGCATATATCTGAAATGGATGATTGGTAGCCGGTCGCGCAGGACAAAAATGCCGCCGCCGATGATCTGTTTGATATGACAGGGAAAGTGCGCCAGAAACAGCACGGCCTCCCGAAGGAGGCCGTGTGGCAAACGCAGTTGGCGGGGAGGATTACATCCAGTCAGCGTTGCGGATCACCCCGACAGCCAGTCCCTCGATGGTGAGCTGCTGGCAAGAGAGATCCACCTCGATGGGGGAGAGCTCTTCATTTTCCGGCAGCAGCCATACCTGACTGCCCTTGCGCTGGAAGCGCTTGACGGTGACATCCTCATCGAGACGGGCGACCACTACCTGACCGTTGCGCACCTCCTGGGTCTTGTGCACCGCCAGCAGATCGCCATCCAGAATGCCGATGTTCTTCATGCTCATCCCCTGTACCCGCAGCAGAAAATCTGCGCGCGGGTGGAACAGGGCGGGATCCACCTGATAGTGGCTCTCGATATGCTCCTGAGCCAGGATAGGTTCACCGGCAGCTACCTTGCCGATGAGCGGCAGGCCGCTCTCTTCCAGCACTTCTTCCTCTTCGAGCAACAGGCGAATGCCGCGGGACGTGCCCGGCATGATCTCGATGACCCCTTTTTTGGCCAGGGCCTTCAGATGTTCTTCGGCCGCATTGGCCGACTTGAAACCAAGCTTCTGGGCAATCTCGGCACGAGTCGGCGGCATGCCGGTCTCGCTCATGTTCACCTTGATCAGCTCCAGCACTTCGGCCTGGCGGGGGGTAAGGGGTTTCATAGAATTGGCACCTGTCTTTTTATACAGCACACTGGCAGTATATACAGTGCAGTGGCCAAGGCAAGGCGCAGCTGACATTTGTCGCAACCAACCCCTCATTTACTGCTGTTTTGATCCTGCGCAGCCGACTCATCGTACCTCTCGGCGACAAGGGGCTGTCGATTTGCTATGCTCACGCCGCATTTTTTTGGAGAGCAGACGCACATGTCCCTAGGACAGAAGATTTCCAGAGCCATCTTGCAATGGCCGGTCAGCGGCTTGGTCAATCACAAGAGCCTGCCGGAAAATCCCATCACAGAACTCAATCTGGATCCGGCCAGACCCATCGTCTATGCCCTGAAAACCAGTTCGATCACCGACCTGATGACCCTGCAGCAGTGCTGCGAGGATCTCGGTCTGCCCGGCCCCTTCACGCCGCTGGAACTGAACGGCCAGCTGCTGCCGCGCTATGTCTGTCTGGACCGTCCGCCTCCCCTGTTTGGCAAACGCAGCAAACCGCTCCCCTTCCTGCAGGAGTTCCACCAGCTGCTGGATCTGCACAAGCAGGATCCCGAGCTGGATATCCAGGTGGTGCCCGTCACCCTGTTCTGGGGCCGCGCTCCGGGTCGGGAAGGCGAGGAGGCCTCCGGCCTCAACATCATCAGCAGCCTGGCACCGAACCGGCTGAAGAAGGCGCTTATCGTGATCCTCAAGGGTCGCGAGAATCTGGTGCGCTTCTCGCCGCCCCTCTCCCTGCGCTACATGGCCGACAAGCACGGCACCGACGAGGCGATCGCCCACAAGCTGGCGCGAGTGGCCCGTACCCACTTCAGCCGCCAGCAGCTGGCCGCCACCGGCCCGAAACTGCCGAACCGCAACCTGCTGTTCAAGCAGTTGCTCGACTCCGCGGTGATCCAGCAGGCGATTGAAGAGGAGGCTCAGCGCGAAGGGATCAGCCTCGAGAAGGCGCAAAAGCGTGCCCATGGCTACATGGACGAGATCGCCTCCAACTTCTCCTACCGGCTGATCCGCCTGGGTGAGAGCTTCCTCGGCTGGCTGTGGAACAAGCTCTACCGCGGTTTGTCGGTCAATGGCGCCGAGAAGGTACGCCAGCTGGCGCAGGAAGGGCACGAGATCGTCTACGTTCCCTGCCACCGCAGCCACATGGACTACCTGCTGCTCTCCTACGTCATCTACCACCAGGGGATGGTGCCGCCCCATATCGCGGCAGGCATCAACCTCAACTTCTGGCCGGCGGGCCCCATCTTCCGCCACGGCGGCGCCTTCTTCATTCGCCGCACCTTCAAGGGCAACCCGCTCTACAGCACGGTATTCCGGGAATACCTCAACCTGCTGTTTGCCAAGGGTTACTCGGTAGAGTTCTTCACCGAAGGCGGTCGCTCCCGTACCGGCCGTCTGCTGCCGCCCAAGACCGGCATGCTGGCGATGACCCTGCAGGCAATGATGCGCGGGCTGGACAGGCCGGTCACTCTGGTGCCGGTCTATCTGGGTTACGAGCACGTGATGGAGGTGAACACCTACCACAACGAGCTCAAGGGGAGTCGCAAGGAGAAAGAGAGCTTCCTGCAGGTGCTCGGTATCCTGCGCAAGCTGCGCAACTACGGCCGTGGTTTCGTCAACTTCGGCGAGCCGCTGACCCTCAACAGCTACCTGAGCGAACACATCCCCGACTGGAAAAAGCACATCGGGGAAGAGGAGCGTCCGGAGTGGATGGCGGGCACCGTCAACAATCTGGCCGAACTGCTGATGACCCGCATCAACGGCGCTGCTGCGGTCAACGGCCTGACCCTGAGCGCGCTGGCGCTGCTGGCCGCCGAGCGCCACGCCCTGACCCGCGACGAGTTGCAGGCCCAGCTCAACACCTATCTGGATCTGCTCAAGGCGGTGCCCTACAGCCCGCAGAGCACCATTCCGGATGAGGATGCCAAGACCCTGCTGGATCAGGCGATGGAGCTCAACAAGTTCGAGGTGAGCGAGGACAAGTTGGGGCAGATCATCAGTCTCGACCGCTATCAGGCGATCCTGCTGACCTACTACCGCAACAACATCCTCCACCTGTTTGCCATGCCCTCTCTGGTGGCGGCATTGATCGAACGGTGCGAGGGGATCTCCCGCAGCGAGATCATGGCCCGCTGCATCGACATCTATCCGCTGCTCAAGACCGAGCTGTTCCTGCGTTATGAAGAGGAGGATCTGCCGGCGCTGGTTGACAGCCTGCTAGACGCCCTGCAGACCCAGCAACTGATCGAGACCCGCGATGACGGCTACTGGGTCAATCCGGCCAACCAGATGCGTCTGTTGCTGCTGGCGGAGAGCATTCAGGAGACCCTGCAACGCTACGCCATCGTGCTGACCCGGGTGCTGGCCCAGCCCCATATCGAGGCGGAGCAGCTGGAGGCGGACGGCCTGATGATGGCAGAGCGCCTCGGCACCCTGCACGGCATCAACGCCCCCGAGTTCTTCGACCAGAAGCTGTTCAGCACCCTGATCCACACACTGCGCAAGGAGGGCTACCTCTCTCCCGAGTGCAAGCCGGATCTCGGCCGCTTCCAGGCGCTGGCCGACAACATAGTGCCGCTGCTGAGCAACAAGATCCGCCGCACCATTCAGGCAGGCAATCAGCTCTGATCTGCAACGCAAACAAAGAAGGCCGCATGATGCGGCCTTCATTTTTATCGGAGTCTGCGCGGGAACATGTCACGCCAGCAGGTAATCGAGCACCAGACCGGCAAACACCAGCGCCCCCACATAGTTGTTGTTGAGAAACGCCTGGAAACAGGCTTCCCGCTGCCGCTCGCGAATGAGCCGCTGCTGATAGACAAACAGCACCGCCGCCCCCAGCAATCCCCAGTAATACCAGCCCCCCAGCGTCATCAGCTGCCCGACCGCCAGCAACAGCAGCAGAGTCGAGAGTTGCAATGCGCCGATGATCCGTTTGTCGTAAC
This sequence comes from Aeromonas sp. 602200, assembly GCF_049173895.1. Taxonomy (NCBI): domain Bacteria; kingdom Pseudomonadati; phylum Pseudomonadota; class Gammaproteobacteria; order Aeromonadales; family Aeromonadaceae; genus Aeromonas; species Aeromonas sp. 602200. The sequence goes on along the minus strand of NZ_JAAKSL010000023.1, from coordinate 25,231 downwards.
GACCAAACAGGATGGCGCTGGATTTGAGGCCGATCTTGAGGTCGTCATCCCGATCCACCATGGCGTACTGGGTGTCGTAAGCCACCGTCCAGAGCAGATTGGCGAAAAAGAGCAACCAGGCCACCAGCGGCAGGGCATCCGCCTGCGCCGCATAGGCCATCGGGATCGACCAGGAGAAGGCCATCCCGAGCACCAGCTGGGGATTCGAGATAAAACGCTTCATGAAGGGGTAGCTCACCGCCAGCAGCAGGGCGACAAACGACAGACCGATGGTGAGCGGATTCATGGTCAGCACCAGACCAAACGAGATAAGCGCCAGCACGAAGAAGAGCGCCAGCACCTCCCACGGTTTGACTCTGCCCGTGGGCAAGGGGCGACCAGCGGTGCGTTTGACATGGCCGTCGAAGTTGCGATCCGCATAGTCGTTGATCACGCACCCTGCCGAGCGCATCAGAAAGACGCCGACCACAAACACGGTCAGCACCCAGAGATTGGGCAGGCCACCAGCGGCCAGCCAGAGCGCCCACAGGGTTGGCCACAGCAGCAGCAGAGTACCTATGGGTTTGTCGACGCGGGCCAACTGCATATAGGCAAGTCCCCGCTCCTTGGTTAACAGATTCACTCCAGCTCCTTGTCGCAGACGAGAGAGGGCAGAAACAGCTCGTGCACCAGCAGTGGCCACTGCCCCAGAAACAGACGGGAACGACGCCCCCAGACAGTGGCGGCCGGGCAACGGGGATTGGCGGCAATATCGAAACGGGCCAGCTGCAGGTGATCGCGGCGGGCAGGCTCATGGCCAAATACCCGCTCACCCAGCGGCTGCTCGCCAAGCTCGGCAATGCCGCTCCCTTGCAGTGCGTCATCGGCAAACAGGGTCCAGCCCAGCACGGCGGGCCCACGATCCCCGTGCAGGATCACCTCGCGGCAGGTACCGGCCGGCGAGGCCGAATCCACCAGCCACTGCTCATCGGCAGTAAGGGCGACCGGGTGATTGCCCAGCCACTCCACCGAAAAGTGGCGATTGTGCTGACGCAGCCGCCGGGTCATGGAGCCGGGCTCCAGCAGCCAGGGGCGCAAGCTGGCGGGCAATTCGCAACATTCGGGGGCCAGCCACCCGCTTAACGGCGTGAGGGGAACAGTCAACTCGGACTTCACAGCTTCACCATCCAGAGATTTCCGTGTTCAGGTTAAAATCCGGTTTATTATCCGTAAATCAATAGCGAAATGTAAGAACATCCGTGCTTGACGACCCCGATGGCAACATCAAAAATGGGTTATCTCTTGCTGATGAGCCATCTATATGAAGATCTTCAAAATTCTGCTGGTGTTGTTACTGAGCTGTGGTGCGCTGCATGTACAAGCCTCATCCGAAGAAGAGCCGCCCGCAGAGGGAGAAGAAGCAGCCGCAGCCGCCAAGCCGGGCTTTTCCTACCACGCGCTCGACCCCGACATCATCACCAACTACCTGAGCAACGGCAAAACCCTCGGTTATGTCCGAGTCACGGTGGAGCTAATGGCGGAAAACGAAGCCGACCTCAAGCTGCTGGAGCAGCATGACCCGCTGATCCGAGATACCATCATTCGTTTGATGGGCAGCAAGAGCGCCGAGCAGATCAAATCCCTGGTCAGCCGTGAAGAGTTGCGCAAGGAGTGCGAAACCAAGGTCAACGAACTGCTGGTCAAAGAGACCGGCAAGAAAGCGGTGCGCGAGCTTATCTTCACCAAGTTCCTCTACCAGTAATCCCTCCCGAAACAATCGCTTATTGGCATAACGGCCAATAAGCGAGCTTTACCGATTCACTCGAAATGAAAATCGATTACAATACGGCCGTCGAGTCTTAGAGGTAGTCGTTATGGGCAGCAAGACCCTGTGTGAGTGGCGTCGCCACGAGATCCCAACGGATCTCAAAGCGTTGCGCAAAATTGTTCGCAAGCCGAAATTCGTCTGCGGCAAGTGCGCCCGCAGCGCCAATGACAAGGGTTACCTCTGCCTGCCACTCCGCTTGAAAGAGGAGTAACCCCTCACGGTCAGTGCACTATTGATCGGTCCAACCCTGTCGTCCCTGCTCGAACAATCTGCGCGCCTGGGTATCGTTCGGGCAGACACCGCGATACTCCTCGCCTGAGCGGCCAGCCAGATAGAGATGCTCGGGGCGGCAATACCATGCCAATCCCTTCTGATGTCCCTGCTTCCACAGTTCGGTATCCACCTTCTTGCCACACTGGCCCTGATGGAACTCAACCCGTTCGGTGGTGAAGCCCAGCTTGCCGTCAGCCTCCCCCACTTCGCTCCACACCTTCTCGCAAGGGTCATCGTTGGAGACACAGCCCCCCAGCAGGGCCGCCAGCAATATGATGGAAAGTCGCATAGTCATCCTTGAGTGTCGTTTGAGCTGTTCATTCTTGACCAGCCAGGGGATGACCACAAGCAACTTGCATCCACCCTGTGAGCGCACCAAAAAAATCAGGCGGGCACAATGCCCGCCTGTTCATTCAATGCTATGGATCACGGGTTGTTGAAGGGGTCATCGAAGGGATCATCGTCCTGCCAGCCTTCTTCTTCCCACTGATCCAGCTCTTCTTCCCAGGAATCCGGCTCCCAATCATCATCAGAGGAGTCGTAATCCGGCTTGTGTCCACCCATCTTCACTCTCCTTGGATAGTTCACCCGCACTCCAATTTTATCCGGAATTGTCGGGCTCGCCAGTCAGAGAGAGTTCAAAGTTTGACCAGAGTGCGACCTGCGATCTGGCCTTGCGTGATGGCCTCGGCGGCCTCCACTACCTGCTCCAGCCCAATCTCGGTGACCGCCTGAGCAAAGAAGCTGGCGGGAAGATCTCGTGCCAGTCGCTGCCACGCCAGTTGACGACGTTCAAACGGGCACATCACCGAATCGACCCCCTGCAACCGCACATTACGCAGGATAAAGGGCATCACACTGGTCGGCAGATCGAAACCGCCCGCCAGCCCACAAGCTGCCACAGCGCCGCCATAGTTCATCTGGGCCAGCAGCTTGGCCAGCACCTGACTGCCGACGGTATCGATGGCACCGGCCCAAAGCTGCTTCTCCAGCGGTTTGGCAGGCACCTGCAGCTCGCTGCGCGGCACGATGCGGCTGGCACCCAGCGCAGTCAGCATGGCGCCCTGCTCTTCGGGACGACCGGTCAGCGCCGCCACCTGATAGCCAAGGGCCGCCAGCAGGGCGACCGAGGTGGCCCCCACACCGCCTGCCGCACCGGTGACCAGCACCTCGCCGCTTTCGGGAGTAATGCCCGCCTCTTCCAGCGCCAGCACGCAGAGCATGGCGGTGAGCCCGGCGGTACCGATGCACATGGCCTGGCGCTCATCCAGCCCGGCGGGCAACGGCACCAGCCAGTCCCCCTTGACCCGAGCCTGTTCGGCCATGCCGCCCCAGTGCCCTTCGCCCACGCCCCAACCGGTCAGCACCACCTTGTCGCCGGTCTGATAGCGGCTGTCGGCAGATTCGAGCACGGTACCGGCGAAGTCGATGCCGGGCACCAGCGGCCACTGGCGCACTATCTTGCCCTTGCCGGTGATGGCCAGCCCGTCCTTGTAGTTGATGGAGCTGTAAGCGACCGCTACCCGCACTTCACCTTCCGGCAACTGGCTCTCGGCCAGCCGGGTCAGAGTCGGAACAGTCTTGCCGTCTTGGTTTTCCAGTAACAGAGCCTTGAACATGGTTGCCTCTTTGATGGGGATTGAAACGGAACGGTTAGCTGCTTTGGCACTTTTGCAGTTGAAAATCCAGAGCCAGTGCGATGCTCGTTATGGGTTCAGTCGTTCTCCAGCGCAGTGAGGCAGTGCGAGAGGGTGCGGGCCAGCGCCCCCTGATTGCGCAGCACCACGGCGCGGGCCTGCTCGCCCATCTCGCGGCAGGCGCTCTCGTCGGCAAACAGCTGGCTCACCCGCTCGCCCAGCTCGGCGGCATCGGCCACGATGGCGGCGCCACCCTGAGCCACCAGCTGGCGGGTAATGTCGCTGAAGTTGAAATAGGCGGGCCCCGTCAGGCAGGGCTTGCCGAGGGCTGCCGGTTCCAGCAGGTTGTGACCGCCGATCTTCACCAGACTGCCGCCGACAAAGGCCACATCGGCCGCCGCCAGCATCAGCGGCAGCTCGCCCATGGTATCGCCGAGATAGACCTTATCCTCCGCACGCACCACAGCACCATCAGTGCGACGCACGCAGCCATAAGGGGCACACAGTTCGGCCACCCGGTCGAACCGCTCGGGGTGGCGTGGCACCAGAATGAGCAGCGCGTCGGGATGGCGTTTGAGCAGCAGATCGAAGGCGGCCAGCACCTGCTCGTCCTCACCCTGATGGGTGCTGGCGGCGATCCAGACCGGCCGATCCGCCCCCAGCTGCTGGCGCAGGGCACGCCCCTTGGCCTGCACCTCGTCACCAAACTGGATATCGAACTTGATGGAGCCGGTCACCGCCAGCCGCGAACGCTCGATGCCGAGGCGGGCGAAGCGGTCTGCGTCATCCTGATGCTGACAGAGCAGATGGGTCAGCGGCCGGCTCAGGGCATCGAAGGCGCCGTGGAAGCGGGCATAACGCTGGCAGGAACGCTCGGAAAGACGGGCGTTGATGATGGTCACCGGCAGGTGGCGCGCCTCGCAGGCGGCCAGCCAGTTCGGCCACAACTCGGTCTCCATCACCCAGAGCGCGCGCGGCTTGAAGGTGTCGAGAAAGGCCGCAATGGCCCAGGGGTAGTCAAGCGGCGCGTAGCGATGGATCACCAGATCCCCCAGCCTGGCAGCCTGATCGGCGCCGGTGCGGGTGGTGGTGGTGAGCAGGATCGGCAGATCGGGCCGCTCCGCCTTGAGGGCACGAATGAGCGGCGTGATGGCCAGCGTCTCGCCCACGCTCACCGCATGGATCCAGAGCGGCGCCTCCTGTCCGGTGGCGGGCAGCCGCCCGAGATGCTCGGCCCAGCGCTTGCCAAAGCCGGGCTTGCCTTTCTTCGGCTTGTAGAGCGCCAGCAGCGCCAGCGGCAATCCCAGATGGATCAGCAGGTTGTAGAGCAGACGGTAGGGCATCTTACTGACTCTGCTCCAGCTTCTTGCAGGCATCGACCACCTGCTCCGGCGCTAGGTCGATCAGGCACTTGAGATGGCCGAACTTGCAGGTGCGCTTGAAGCAGGGGCGACACTCGATGTCGGTGTGAACGATCTCGACCCGATCCGCCAGCGGCGGGGTGTAGAGCGGCGAAGTGGAGCCATAGACGCCCACCAGCGGCCGGTTGAGGGCGGCGGCGATGTGCATCAGGCCGGAGTCGTTAGAGATGACCCGGCTGGCCAGCGCCATCAGATCGATCGCCTCGTGCAGGCTGGTCTTGCCCGCCAGCACGTGGCAGTTGGGGCGAGTCAGCAGGTTGACCCGATCCCGGATGGTATTGGCTACCGGTACATCCTTGTTGGAGCCGAAGATCCACACCTGCCACCCTTCGTCCAGATGCTGCTGGGCCACCACGGCGTAGTGCCCCTCCGGCCAGCGCTTGGCCGGGCCAAACTCGGCACCGGGGCAGAGCACAAGCACCGGGCGGGCGCGATCCAGCCCCAGTCGCTCCAGCGCCTTGCTCTGGTTGACCAGATCGACGTGCAGAGAGGGGTGCGGAATGGTCGGAATATCGGCCCGGCTCTTCATCTGCGCCTTGGGATAAGCGAGCGCCAGATAGCCCTCCACCATCAGCGGGAAGGCGGATTTGTTGCTGCGCATATCGTTGAGCAGGCCGAAGCGGTGCTCCCCTTTCCAGCCGGTACGCACCGGAATGCGGGCAAACCAGGGGATCAGCGCCGACTTCATGGAGTTGGGTTGAACGATGGCCTGATCGTACTTCTCGGCCGCCAGTTGTTTGCCGAGGCGGCGGCGCGCCACCAGCTTGAAGTCACCGTGGCCGAGGGGCATGGTGATCGCCTTGTCCACCTCCGGCATCCGCTCCAGCAGGGCGCAGCACCAGGCGGGAGCCATCACGTGCAGCTCGCACTCGGGATGGTTGGCCTTGATCGCCTTGTAGAGACTCTGGGACATCACCATATCGCCGACCCAGGAGGGGCCGATCACCAATATTTTCATTACGCGTCTTCTCTCGGGTCTGGCCCGGCGGTTAATCATCACTGGACGAGATTATGCCCCAAGAATGGTCGGATAAATAACAGAAGATCCTTGGCAATCGCCTCTGCCGTCTCATTTTCCCAGTGACGATCTTCTTCCAACTGGGCGAGATTACGCGCCACATGCAATGGTCGGATAAATAACAGAAGATCCCTGCTAGGCACCTTCACTTCCTCATTTTTCCAGCGGCGACCTTCCCCCAGCCTGGCGAGATTACGCACCACATGCAATGGTCGGATAAATAACAGAAGATCCTTGCCAGGTACCTCTGCCGTCTCATTTTTCCACAGGTCTTCTGAAGAGACGCAACGCCAGCCGGGCAGGTAAACAGCTGGCAGAAACGGGCAATGGCGGCTCTCTCTTTGACCCGTTTTTCCGTTAGAATGGCCCATCAATACGCATTCGACCCGCCAGCCGGGCAATAACCGTGAGCCCCATTTCGTGAAAAAACCGACTCTGGCTGCCGTTCTGATCGTCAAGAATGAAGCCGACAACCTGCGCAAGTGCCTCGCCTCCCTCGACGGACTGGTGGACGAGATCGTCATTTTGGACTCGGGCAGTCAGGACGAGACCCCGGCTATTGCCGCCGAGTTTGGCGCCCGCTTCTTCGTCAACGCCAAGTGGCCGGGCTTTGGCAAACAGCGCCGACTGGCCCAGTCCCACGTGCTGTCCGACTGGGTGCTGTGGCTGGATGCCGACGAGCGGCTCACCCCCGAGCTGAAAACCGCCATCGCCAACGTGATGGCCAATCCGGCCAGCGATACCATCTACTCGATCCCGCGCCTCTCCTGGGTGTTTGGCCGCTTTATCCGCCACAGCGGCTGGTATCCGGATCGGGTGCTGCGCCTCTACCCCAAGGCACTCACCAGCTACAACGAGGCGCTGGTGCACGAAAAGGTGGAAGTGCGCGCCAACATGAAGATCGTCAACCTCTACGGCGACCTGCACCACTTCACCTATCGGGACCTGGAGCACTATCTAGTCAAATCCGCCGGTTATGCCCGCGCCTGGGCCGATCAGCGCACCGCTCGCGGCAAGAAGGGCTCCCTCAGTCAGGGGCTGATGCACGCCGTCGGCTGCTTCATCAAGATGTACCTGCTCAAAGCGGGCTTCCTCGATGGCAAGCAGGGGCTGCTGCTGGCGATCCTCTCCGCCCACTCCACCTTCGTCAAATACGCCGACCTCTGGGTGCGCCAGCAACCGCAGCAGCCGGAATAACCGTCATACGAAACAGGGCCCCGCGGGGCCCTGTTTGCATTGCTGCATAGGTTACTTGCGCCAGAAAGGCGCCGCCCAGCGGGCCATCACCGGCACCATGGTCTTGGGATCGAGTTGACTCATATCTTCAGGATGGTCGCTATCCTCCGGCGGGCTGAAGGCGAGGTGACGCCCTTCGCTGTTGAGGGGCTTCCAGCGCAGCGGAGTAGCGGAGCGGCGCATCGGGAAGAAGCCGATGGTCGGCACATCGAGCGCACCGGCGATATGGAGCGGGCCGGTACTGCCGGCGATAAACAGGGCTGCGTTGGCCAACACCTGACAGAACATCGGCAAACCGTCGCTGGAGCGGTAGATCCAGCCGTTGCCGCCGTGGGCCAGCAGCTCGGCCGCCAGCTGTTCGGCCATCTTCTCCTCGCCCGGGCCTGCGGTCAGCACGCACTGCAGCTCGGGGCAGGCCTGATTGAGCTTGATGATGATGCGGGCGTACTGCTCGATGGAGAGGTTGTTAGCCGAGCCACCGCTGCCGGCGTGTACCATCAGCCAGGGGCGGCTGGCATCAAGCTTGAGCTTGAGTGCCAATTGCTCGCGCACCTGTAGCAGGGTCTCGTCATCGAACTGCAGGAAGGGGGTCTGGGGCTCCACCACGGCCACCTGCTGATCGGCCAGGAAGCGGCGGATCAGCTCCAGATTGTACTCGGACTCCGGCTTCTGGGAGCGGGAGCGGCGCTGCACCAGTCGCTGGTTGTAGAGCACCTGCGCCAGCTTGGTCGCCGGCGCCAGCCGGTAAGGGATATGTGCCTTCCACACCAGCATGGCGTTGCGGGAGTTGGAGAAGAGGCAGATGGACGCGTCGAACGCCGCCGCCTTGATCCGCGCCAGCAGCGCTCGCTGTTGCTCCTTGTCGGCCCGCACGCCCGGATCGATGATCACCTCGTCAATCCAGGGGCAGAGCCGGGCCAGCGGCGCCGTGTAGGCCGGAACCAGGGCAGTCACATGACACTCCATGGAGCCTTTGAGCATGGCGAAGCTAGGCCACGCCAGCATGAAGTCACCAATCTTGTCATTGCGAACGACCAGAATACGTTTCATAAAAAATCCCTTTGCTCCCTGTCACCAATGCAAGGAGGCTTGATGCGCGATGGCGTATTCTTGCCTGATGCACTGCTATTCTCAAGCGACGACCTTATAATGCGACCAAATTTCCAGGTTGCAGGACCACAAAGATGACTACCAGGGTGATCTATCCCGGGACATTTGATCCCGTTACCAATGGCCATGCCGACCTGATCGGCCGCGCCGCCAAGCTGTTTGACGAGGTGATCGTCGGCGTCGCCAACAGCCCGAGCAAGCGCCCGCTGTTCGATCTGGCGGAACGTGTCCAGCTTGTCCAGCAAGTGACCAGCCAGCTTCCCAACGTCAAGGTGGTCGGCTTCTCCGGGCTGCTGGTCGATTTCGCCAAAGAGCATCAGGCCAATGTGCTGATCCGCGGCCTGCGCGCCGTCTCCGACTTCGAGTACGAGTTCCAGCTGGCCAACATGAACCGCCGCCTGATGCCCACGCTTGAGAGCGTCTTCCTCACCCCGGCCGAGGAGAACTCCTTTATCTCCTCCACCTTGGTGAAAGAGGTGGCGCTGCACGGTGGCGACATCCGCCAGTTTGTCGACCCCGTGGTAGCCCAGGCAATCGCAGCCAAACAGCAACAGCGCTAATTCCTCCCCTGATGGCAGAAACGACAAGGGCTACCCGCGGGTAGCCCTTGTTGTATCTCTCTCGCTATGGAGAGGTCAGCCTGCTTGCCGGTTACTGACGGGCGAACCGCTCGTTCATCTCCTGAACCAGCAGATCGAGCCACTCGTAGCGGCGCCGATACATGGCCCGCTTCCTGGAGGCAATCTCCTCCAGCGGCTTGCGCGGCTGGGTTTGCAGGGCGACAAAGTTGGCATCCACATCCCGGGCGTCGAACTCCTGCCACAGCTCGTCATAATCGGCCTGCAGGTTGGCTTTTTGCTTGCTGCTGTAGCGCCTAGCCTGAAACACGTGGGCCCGCTTGCGCACCGCCAGCACCTCGGCCGCCCCCATGCTCTGCGCCAGTTGCAGCACCAGCTGCACCAGCAGGGATTTGGGCCGCAGGCCGTGTCCCTCTTTGGTCAGCTCGCGCACCCGATCCTGGGCATTCTCGACCGCAGGCTCCGGCCCCTGCATGGAGCCGATCATCAGAATCAAATGATCCACGCTACCCGCCAGCGAAAAGGCGCAGCTGTAGAGGCGCTGCCCCTCGCCGTTGACGATGGAGAGCGCCAGCTCGGCCTCGCGGCGGAAGGTGCCATCATGGCGCAGCAGAAGGCGGCAGCCACTCTGGGGATAGTGCCCCAACTCGATCCCCTCGCCCAGATAGAGGGGATCAATCAGCTGGGGGTAGCACTCCAGCAGCAACCGATAGTGATTTTCCAGCATCTCGGCCCGTTGACGGGCGCTGGCACAGGCGAAGCGATAAGGACGCATCGGCTTGTCGAGCAGCTCGGGATAAACAGCTGGCAGTGCCTTGAGCGAGTCGCACTGAAACAGGCTGAAGACCCGGCTCAACGACTTGCGATAGAGCAGGCTGCGCAGCACAAACTTGCCGCGATTGAAGGTTTGGCGCTCGCACCCCTCGGGATAGAGGAAGCGGGCCATGGATTTTGCGCAATAGCGCTCCTGCCGGGATAGATACTCCCAGTCTATTGATTTAACTGTCATTTTTATATTCTCAAACCGCCTGAACGGTCGGGATACTAGTGACAGCTGTGCAAATCTTCAACAGAGTGGAAATACGCTGTTACAACTTCCCCCGGATCGGGGCAAAAAGTGCGCTCAGCGCTGGCAATGACTGCAAAAAACCGTGGTGCGCTGGCCCATTCTTGTCTCGGTCAGCAGGGTGTGACAGTGGAAACAGGGCTGACCGCCACGGCCATAAACCTGCAACTGCTGCACGAAATAGCCCGGCTTGCCATCGGCACTGGTGAAATCCTTGAGAGTGGTTCCGCCCTGGCGAATTGCCTCGGCCAACACCCGCTTGATCTCGGCCACCAGGGTTCCCAGCCGCTCGGCACTGATATTGCCCGCCGCCCGTTTGGGGTGAATGCCGGCAGCATAGAGCGCCTCGTTCGCGTAGATGTTGCCCACCCCGACCACCACCTGATTGTCCATCAGGAACTGCTTGATGGCAGTGCTGCGCCCCTTGGCACGCCCCTGCAGGTAATCAGCACTGAAGGCATCGGTGAGCGGCTCGGGCCCCAGCTTGGCGAGCAGCGCGTGGGCTTCGGCCGGTTCCCTGGTCCAGAGCAGGGCGCCGAAGCGGCGCGGATCGTTTAGCCGCAGCAGCTTGCCATTCTCCAGCTCGATATCCACGTGGTCGTGCTTCTCGGCCGGGGTGCCGATATCCAGTACCCGCAGGCTGCCGGACATCCCCAGATGAAGGATGGCGGTGCCGAAATCGGTCTCCAGCAGCAGGTATTTGGCACGGCGGCGCACCCGATGGATGGTGAGGTCCACCAGCTCCTGAATCTCACCGGGGATCGGCCAGCGCAGGCGGCCATCCCGCACCACCACGCGCGTCACCTTGATACCGGTGAGCCAGGGGGAGATCCCCTGACGGCTGACTTCAACTTCTGGCAATTCAGGCATGGGTACCTCGCAAGGAAAAGGAACTCAGGGGGCAGGGCGCAGCAGATCGCGATACTGCTCGGCTGTGAGGGCGAGCCAGAGACCGGACGGCAGCTGGGCACCATACTGACCGCGATTCTGATAGAGGCCGATCTCGACCGGATCGTTCTGGCCGGCAATCCACACCTTGATGGTCACCGGCGCACCGCGTACCGCTTCACCGGGGGGTAACAACCAGCCCTGCCAACGTGCCAGCCGGGCATCCAGCTGCGCGCTGTCGAGCCCCAGATCCGGCCCGCTGCGCCAGCCCTGACCGATCCGCTCAATCTGCCAGCTCGGCCCCTGCCAGGTGAGCACCACAGCCTCATCAGGCAGCAAGGGGCGAGCGCGCTTGGCGCTATTCTCCTGCTGGGCCAACTCCATACGATGCAACAGGGTGATCACGATCAGCACCACCACGATGATCACGTTATTCCAGCCTTTGCGGCTCAATTTGAACATGGCAAGTCTCCCTTTGAACCGGCAGTGTACTGAATTCGACGCATAAAAAAACCCGGCACGAAGCCGGGTTTTTGGGAATGCAGCATCAAGTAATTACTTGATTTTGCCTTCCTTGTAGATCACATGCTGACGAACAACGGGATCAAACTTTTTGATCTCCATTTTTTCGGGCATGGTGCGCTTGTTTTTGGTAGTGGTATAGAAGTGACCAGTACCGGCGCTGGAGTTCAGGCGAATTTTCTCGCGAATACCTTTAGCCATGATCTAATTCCTTATACCTTAACACCGCTGGCGCGCAGTTCAGCCAGAACCACTTCAACGCCACGCTTGTCGATGATACGCATGCCTTTTGCGGATACGCGCAGGCTTACGAAGCGTTTTTCACTCTCAACCCAGAAACGGTGAGTGTGCAGGTTCGGCAGGAAACGACGCTTGGTAGCGTTGTTAGCGTGCGAACGGTTGTTACCAACTGCCGGGCGCTTGCCGGTTACTTGGCATACTCTAGACATGTCAGTCTCTCCAAATCTTACTTCATTGCTCGAGCAAATATCTGCCCCGCTGGCCTTCGATTGCGGGGCAAACAGAAGGCGGCATTTTATACAGCATCCGTGATCAAAGATCAACTAATACGGTGCCAGAGCACAGTTATAGCCAACCGCGCTCGGCAAAAGAAACCGTGATGCCATCACCGATCACCAAGTGATCCAGCACTCTGATATCGATCAGGGCCAAAGCGGCCGTGATCCGATCCGTGATCTGGCGGTCGGCCCTGCTGGGCTCGGCGACGCCGGACGGGTGATTATGCGCCAGAATCACCGCGGCTGCATTATGTTTGAGCGCGATCTGCACGATTTCTCTTGGCCAGACGCTCGCCGAATCGATTGTGCCGTAAAAAAGCTCAACAAATTGAATGACTCTGTGCTGATTGTCGAGCAACAGCAGGGCAAACACCTCGCGCGGCCGATCCCGCAACTGGGCCTGTAGATAGTCGCGGGTCAGCTGGGGTGAGGTGAGGGCATCGCCCCGCTGCAACTGCTGCGCCAGATGGCGCTTGGCCATCTCCAGCACCGCCTGCAACTGGGCATATTTGGCCGGGCCAAGGCCGTGGGCCTCGCAGAAAGCGCGCTGATCCGCGCCCAGCAGATTGCGCAGCGATCCGAATTGATTCAATAGATTACGTGAAAGATCCACTGCACTCAGGCCATTGACGCCAGTGCGTAGAAAGATGGCGAGCAGCTCGGCATCGGAGAGCGCCGCAGGCCCCTGACGCAGCAGCTTCTCTCTGGGGCGTTCATCTTCCGGCCACTCTTTGATGCTCATTTGTCTCTCCCTCATCCCTGTTGAGAAAAAACATAGCAAAAAATTGCGCGCGCCCGACCACACCCCTTGATGCCAACCCCTGTCGTCATCCATTGCCTGTGGTATCTTAGCCGACCAGTCAGAATGAGCCGGATAGAGAAACAGCAGATGAGATTGGCCGATAAACGCATCCTGTTGGGTGTCAGTGGCGGGATCGCCGCCTACAAGAGTGCCGAGCTGGTACGCCGCCTGAAAGATCAGGGCGCCGAAGTGCGGGTGGTGATGACCCGCTCCGCCAAGGAGTTCATCACCCCGCTGACCCTGCAGGCGGTCTCCGGTCATCCGGTGGCCTACAGCCTGCTGGATCCCTCTGCCGAAGCGGGCATGGGCCATATCGAGCTGGCCAAGTGGGCCGATCTGGTACTGATCGCCCCCGCCAGCGCCAACCTGATGGCGCGGATGGCTGCAGGCATGGCCGACGAACTGCTGACCACCCTCAGTCTGGCCACTCCGGCGCCCATCGCGCTGGCACCAGCAATGAACCAGCAGATGTATCTCAACGCCGCCACCCAGGCCAACCTCAAGACCCTGGCCAGCCGCGGCATTCTGCTGTGGGGGCCGGATGCCGGCAGCCAGGCCTGTGGCGATGTGGGCCCGGGCCGGATGCTGGATCCCCTCGAACTGGTGGATCGCTGCTGTCAGCAGCTGGCCGCCGAGCCCTTGCTGGCAGGCGTCAAACTGCTGCTCACCGCAGGGCCAACCCGCGAGGCGCTGGATCCGGTGCGCTACATCAGCAACCACAGCTCCGGCAAGATGGGCTACGCCATCGCTCGCGCTGCCCGTGAAGCAGGCGCCGAAGTGACGCTGGTGAGCGGCCCGGTGACGCTAGCTACACCTGCTGGCGTGACCCGTGTCGATGTGGAGAGCGCCGAGCAGATGCATCAGGCGGTGATGAGCCGGGTCGGCGAGTGCGACCTCTTCATCGGCTGCGCCGCGGTGGCCGACTACCGTCCCGAGCAGGTGGCCAGCCAGAAGATCAAGAAAACCGGCGACAACGACCAGATGGTGGTGAAGCTGGTGAAAAACCCCGACATCATCGCGGCCGTCGGTGCCCTTTCAGACAAACCCTTCACTGTCGGATTTGCCGCCGAAACCGTGGATGTGGAACAATACGCCCTCGACAAGTTGCAGCGTAAGCGGCTGGACATGATCGCCGCCAACGATGTGTCCCGCGAGGGGCAAGGCTTCAACGCCGATGACAACGCCCTGACCGTGTTCTGGCAAGGGGGCCAGGCTCCGCTGCCGCTGGCCGACAAGCTGACGCTGGCCCGTCACCTGATCGCCCTGATTGCGCGCCACTACCGGCACTGAGCGTCCCGAAAGAACAAGACTCACGGCGCCCCGCCTTGCCAAGAGGGGCGCCAACACAAGATCCAACTGAAAAAGCGATTCATGACTACACAAATTGAACTGAAGATTCTGGATGCCCGTATCGGTACCGAGTTCCCGCTGCCCGCCTACGCCACACCGGGCTCTGCCGGCATGGATCTGCGCGCACTGCTGGATGCGCCGCTGACTCTGGCTCCGGGCGATACCACTCTGGTACCGACCGGTCTGGCCATCCACATCCAGGATCCGGGTCTGTGTGCCACCATTCTGCCCCGCTCCGGTCTCGGCCATAAGCACGGCATCGTGCTGGGCAACCTGGTCGGTCTCATCGATTCCGACTATCAGGGTCAGCTGATGGTCTCGGTCTGGAACCGCGGCAAGGATGAGTTCACCATGCAACCCGGCGAGCGCATCGCCCAGCTGGTGATCATGCCGGTAGTTCAGGCCAGCTTCCAACTGGTCGATGAGTTCAATCAGAGCGAACGGGGTGAAGGCGGTTTTGGTTCTTCTGGTCGCCAATAACAGACCACACCAGCCCGATGGGCGGTGCCTAATAATAGAATCAAGCCATTGTTTTTTAGGGGAATCCATGGCAAGCAGTAATCAGAAACAGAGTCGGCGCGATCAGATCCTGCAGGCGCTCGCCCATATGCTGGAAACCAGTCCGGGTCAGCGCATCACCACGGCCCGTCTGGCGGCCGAGGTCGGCGTCTCTGAAGCAGCCCTCTATCGACATTTTCCCAGCAAGGCGCGGATGTTCGAGGGGCTGATCGACTTTATCGAGGATTCCCTGCTGTCACGGGTCAATCTGATCATGGCGGAAGAGAAGGACACCATGGCGCGCTGCCACCATATCCTGCAGCTGCTGCTGGTGTTCGCCGAGCGCAATCCCGGCATCACCCGCATCCTCAATGGCGACGCCCTGCTGGGTGAGCACGATCGGCTGCGGGATCGCATCAGCATCCTGTTCGACAAGCTGGAGACCCAGATCAAGCAGGTGCTGCGCGAAAAGCGGCTACGCGAAGGTCAGGGCTTCCAGCTCGACGAGACCATGCTGGCCAATCTGCTGCTGGCCTACACCGAAGGCCGCATCAGCCAGTTCGTGCGCTCCGAGTTCAAGCTCAAGCCGACCGCCGGTTTTGAAGATCAGTGGCAATTTATCCGCAGCCAACTGCTGCAGAGCTGATGGTTTTTTCGCATCATTCAGCAAAAAGAAGGGAGGCTTTAGCCTCCCTTCTTTTTTGTGTCAGGTTATTATGGCAGAAAAGAAGTACCAGATGCGACCCGTACTGTCGCGCTGCGGTGTTAGATTTATCCACCATAAACCTTTTAGAACCTGACAGGACATCCTATGGAACCCGAAATCATTACCGAAGCGCAGACCTGGCTGGTCAATAATCAGGGACTGCTGATCGAATACGGCGTCAATATCGCCGCCGCCCTGCTGACCCTGCTGGTCGGCTATATCGCCGCCAACCTCATCAGCGGTGGCGTGGTCAAGGTGATGCAGGCCCGCAAGCTGGACACCACAGTCACCCACTTCGTCGGCAGCATCCTCAAATACGCCATTCTGGTGTTCGTAGTGATCGCCGCGCTGGGCCGTGTCGGCGTGCAGACAGCCTCCTTCGTCGCCATTATCGGTGCCGCCGGTCTGGCCATCGGTCTGGCGCTGCAAGGCTCGCTCTCCAACTTCGCTGCCGGCTTCCTGCTGATCATCTTCCGCCCCATCAAGGCGGGCGAGTTTATCGAAGTGGCAGGCACTGCGGGTGTGGTGCAGTCCGTTCAGCTCTTTACCACTACCCTCACCTCCGGTGACAACAAGATGGTGGTAGTACCGAACTCCGCCATCCTCAACGGCACCATCGTCAACTACTCGCGTATGGATACCCGCCGCGTCGACATGACCTTTGGCATCGGCTACGGCTCTGACCTGCGCAAGGCCAAACAGATCCTCGAGCGTCTGGTAAGCGAAGAGCCGCGCATCCTGAAAGATCCGGCCGCTACCATCGCCGTTGCCGCGCTGGCCGACTCCTCGGTCAATATCGTGGTGCGCCCCTGGGTGAAAACCGCTGACTACTGGGGTGTCTGGTTCGACTTCCACGAGAAGGTGAAACTGACCTTTGATGCCGAAGGCATCGAGATCCCCTTCCCGCAGATGGTGATGCACATGCAAAAAACGCAGGCGTGATCGCGGTAAAGCAGCAACCCACAATGCCAGCCTTCGGGCTGGCATTGTCATTTCTGGCGCGCCATCCGCTGCTTAATCAGGCCGGCGGAATGAAAACAATTTCAGAGCTGCGGGCCAGCCCCAATCATGAGCAAGCGCAAGATCCGCCTTGCTTTCGTGACACATAATCCCAATGTTCTGGTTGTATGCTCCCGACCGTGACCCATTGCGGTAAAAGACAATCGGTAAAAATCTGTTACACGGGCCGCCCGATCGGCTCGCTATAATGCTCGGATAATAAGGTTTGGCGGGACCTTGCCTGCAAGGTTCAAACACAACTTGGCATTTCAGGAATCCTATGAAAAATATCAATCCAACCCAAACCCAGGCCTGGCAGGCACTGGAAGCCCACTTTGCAGCAAACAAAGAGACCCGACTCAAGGATCTGTTTGCGCAGGACCCGAAGCGCTTTGACAAGTTTTCCCTCACCTTCGGCGGCGACATCCTGGTTGATTACTCGAAGAACCTGATCACCGAAGAAACCCTCAAGTTGCTGGTTGATCTGGCCAAAGAGACCGATCTTCGCAGCGCGATCGATGCCATGTTCAATGGCGACAAGATCAACATGACCGAAGGCCGCTCCGTACTGCACGTGGCCCTGCGCAACCGCTCCGACCGCCCCATCGAGAGCGACGGCAAGGATGTGATGCCGGAAGTGAACGCCGTACTGGCCAAGATGAAGGGCTTCTGCGAGAAGATCATCTCCGGCGAGTGGAAAGGCTACTCCGGCAAGGCGATCCAGCACGTGGTCAACATCGGTATCGGTGGCTCCGATCTCGGCCCGGTGATGATCACCGAGGCACTGCGTCCCTACAAAAACCACCTGCAGATGCACTTCGTCTCCAACGTCGATGGCACTCACATCGCCGAGACCCTGAAGAAGATCGATCCGGAAACCACCCTGTTCCTGGTGGCCTCCAAGACCTTCACCACCCAGGAGACCATGACCAACGCCCTGACCGCCCGCGACTGGTTCATCAAGATCGCCGGTGACAAGGCCCACGTTGCCAAGCACTTCGCCGCCCTCTCCACCAACGGCAAGGCCGTGGCCGAGTTCGGCATCGACACCAACAACATGTTCGAGTTCTGGGACTGGGTTGGCGGCCGCTACTCCTCCTGGTCTGCCATCGGCATGCCCATCGCCCTGTCTGTCGGTTTCGAGAACTTCGAAGCCCTGCTGCAAGGCGCCTTCGAAATGGACATGCACTTCGCCACTGCCTCCTATGAGCAGAACGTGCCGGTGCTGCTGGCGCTGATTGGCCTGTGGTACAACAACTTCTACGGTGCCGAGTCCGAAGCCATTCTGCCGTACGACCAGTACATGCACCGCTTCCCTGCCTACTTCCAGCAAGGCAACATGGAATCCAACGGCAAGTACGTGGATCGCAACGGCAAGCCGGTTGACTACCAGACCGGCCCCATCATCTGGGGTGAGCCGGGTACCAACGGCCAGCACGCCTTCTACCAGCTGATCCATCAGGGCACCAAGCTGATCCCCTGTGACTTCCTGGCACCAGCCATCAGCCACAACCCGATCGGTGACCACCACCCGAAACTGCTGGCCAACTTCTTCGCCCAGACCGAGGCACTGGCCTTCGGCAAGAGCAAGGAAGAGGTTGAAGCCGAGTTCCTGGCGGCTGGAAAAACCCTGGAGCAGGTCAAGGATCTGGTGCCGTTCAAGGTGTTCGAAGGCAACCGCCCGACCAACTCCATCCTGTTCAAGAGCCTGACCCCGAAAACCCTGGGTGCCCTGATCGCCATGTACGAGCACAAGATCTTCGTACAGGGCGCAATCTGGAACATTTTCTCCTTCGACCAGTGGGGCGTGGAGCTGGGCAAACAGCTGGCCAACAAGATCCTGCCGGAGCTGGGCAACAACGAAGCTGTCACCAGCCACGACTGCTCCACCAACGGTCTGATCAACACCTGGAAAGCGTGGAAAGCCTGATTTATCCAGCCTTTCTGAATGCAAAAGCCCCGCTCGATGAGCGGGGCTTTTTTATGATTGTCGGGCTGATTTTTCTGGCTGGCCGGTCGGGTGTCCAGTCCGACCGGCGACGGGGATCGTCATCCCCGCCCCTTCATCCTCCAGCCCGATGCGGGCTTAACCGCCAACGGCAATGCGTTTCATGTCTTTCATATAACCACGCAGTACCTGGCCGATTTTCTCGCACCAGGCATGGTTGCGGGTCATACCTGATTAACCGCCAACGGCGATGCGTTTCATGTCCTTCATGTAGCCACGCAGTACCTGACCGATCTTCTCGATCGGGTGGTTGCGGGTCGCTTCGTTGGCCGCCAGCAGCGCCAGGTTATCCACGCTCTGCCCTTCCGCCTTGCTGGCCCCCAGATCGCCCGCTTTCAGGGTCGGCATGAAGTGCTCGCGCAGCAACGGCACTGCAGCGTTGGCGAACAGGTAGTTACCGTACTCGGCGGTGTCGGAGATGACCACGTTCATCTCGTACAGACGCTTGCGAGCAACTGTGTTGGCGATCAGCGGCAGCTCGTGCAGGGATTCGTAGTAGGCGGACTCTTCGTAGATGCCGGAGGCCACCATGGTTTCGAACGCCAGCTCGACCCCGGCCTTGACCATGGCCACCATGACCAGACCCTTGTCGAAGTACTCCTGCTCGGCGATCTTGCCGTCAAACGCCGGGGCGTTCTCGAAGGCGGACTTGCCGGTCTCTCCGCGCCAGGTCAGCAGCTTGATGTCGTCTTCGGCCCAGTCGGCCATCATGCCGCGGGAGAACTCACCGGCGATGATGTCGTCCATATGCTTCTCGAACAGCGGGCGCATCAGGGTCTTGAGCTGCTCGGAGAGCTCGAAGGCACGCAGCTTGGCCGGGTTGGAGAGGCGATCCATCATCAGGCTGATGCCACCCTGTTTCAGGGCTTCGGTGATGGTCTCCCAACCGAACTGGATCAACTTGCCGGCGTAGGCCGGGTCTGTCCCTTCGGCAACCAGCTTGTCGTAGCAGAGCAGGGAACCGGCCTGCAGCATGCCGCAGAGGATGGTCTGCTCGCCCATCAGGTCAGATTTCACTTCCGCCACGAAGGAGGATTCCAGCACCCCGGCACGGTCGCCGCCGGTGGCAGAGGCCCACGCCTTGGCGATGGCCATGCCTTCGCCTTTCGGGTCATTTTCCGGGTGAACGGCGATCAGGGTCGGCACACCAAAGCCACGCTTGTACTCTTCGCGCACTTCGGTACCCGGGCACTTGGGCGCCACCATCACGACGGTGATGTCGGAGCGGATCTGCTGACCCTCTTCCACCACGTTGAAACCGTGGGAGTAACCCAGCGCGGCGCCCTGCTTCATCAGCGGCATCACGGTTTTCACCACGTCGGAGTGCTGCTTGTCCGGAGTCAGGTTCAGCACCAGATCGGCGGTCGGGATCAGCTCTTCATAGGTGCCGACCACGAAGCCGTTGTCGGTGGCTTTCTGCCAAGAGGCACGCTTCTCGGTGATGGCAGCCTTGCGCAGGGCGTAGGAGATATCCAGCCCGGAGTCGCGCATGTTCAGACCCTGATTCAGACCCTGGGCACCACAGCCCACAATCACCACCTTCTTGCCCTTCAGCACGTTGCAGCCGTCCGCGAACTCTTCGCGCTGCATGAAACGACACTTGCCCAATTGGGCCAACTGCTGACGCAGGTTCAAGGTGTTGAAATAGTTAGCCATGGTGATTGCTCCGTTCGATTGATTCCATGCCGGATAGCGGCGTTGTCTGAACCACTATAGCGCGGGACACTTATTGCCTGAACTGATATATTCGAAACAGTACGTTGCAATAACTGAAACGCTCACCCTTCATAATTGCCTGCTGAATGTACCGCGAGATGGCAGAAACAAGCCGCCAACCGCTGGATATCGGGCACACATGCCGCGCCAGGAGCTGAAAGATGGATCTTCGCAATCTCGAGCTGTTTCTCCACCTCGCCGACTCCCTCCACTTCGGCAAGAGCGCCGATGCCATGGCGGTCAGCCCCTCCACCCTGAGTCGCGCCATCCAGCGGTTGGAGCAGGAGACCGGCTGCATCCTGTTCGAGCGGGACAACCGCTCGGTGCGGCTTACCCCCGCCGGCGAGAAACTGCGGGAGTTTGGTGGCGGCCTGTTGCAGGAGTGGCGCCAGCTCAAGCAGGAGCTCAAACGCAGCGATGAACCGCTGCAGGGGCGGCTGCGGGTGTTCTGCTCGGTCACCGCCAGTTACTTTCTGCTGCCCGAGGTACTGGAGCGCTTTCGCCGCCGCTACCCCCAGCTGGAGATCAAGCTGGAGACCGGCGACCCGGCGCTGGCGGTGGACAAGATTCTGGCCGACGAGGCCGATCTCGCCATCGCCGCCCGTCCCGATGCTCTGCCCGCCAAGCTGGAGTTCGCCAGCCTGCAACTGGTGCCGCTGGTCTTTATCGCGCCGCGCAATGCCCCGCAGCTGAACCAGTGGTTCCGTCAGGGCGAGCCGGACTGGGAGCAGCTGCCAGTTATCCTCTCCGAGCAGGGGCTGGCCCGCAAACGCAGCGATCAGTGGTTTCGCAACAAGGGGATCGCCCCCAACATCTATGCCGAAGTGGCGGGTAACGAGGGAATCGTCGCCATGGTGGCGCTCGGCTGTGGCGTAGGATTGGTGCCAGCGGCGGTGATCGACCACAGCCCGCTCGGCGACAAGGTGCGTATCATCGACCTCAAGCCAGCCTTCAAGCCATTTGATGTGGGGATCGGGGTGCTCAAGAAGCGGCTGGAGGAGCCGCTGATCCGCGCCTTCTGGGATACCGCGCAGAATCAGGGC
This sequence comes from Aeromonas sp. 602200, assembly GCF_049173895.1. NCBI lineage: Bacteria > Pseudomonadati > Pseudomonadota > Gammaproteobacteria > Aeromonadales > Aeromonadaceae > Aeromonas > Aeromonas sp. 602200. The sequence goes on along the minus strand of NZ_JAAKSL010000023.1, from coordinate 4,035 downwards.
TCACTGCGCTGACACCGGATTATAGATAAGGGCCGGATCGGCCATCATGATGCGGCTGGGCAGCGGCAAGTCGGGGTTGTGCAGCTCGAGGCGCACCCGCTCATCCAGTTTCAGCCGCCGAATGGTGCTGCCAAATCCCTCTTCAAAGACCCGGTCAAAAGCACCAGACTGCCGCGCCCGCTGCAGGCCGAGCTCGATGCGCTGCGCCAGCTCCGGATATTTTGGCGAGACAAAGAAGAGCAGCGCCAGCGGATAGCGAAACACCAGACGGGGCTCGATGGCGAGATCCGTGTGCTGCCGCAGTTCATCCTCGACCTCGATGACCGAGCGCAGGAAGCAGTCAAAGCGCTTCTTGCGCAGCATGTTGAAGAGCGCCTCATAGAGATTGCCCACCGTCACCTTGAGGCCGTTAGCCCGCAGCAACTGGGTGTCTGGCCAGGATCTATGCTGACCGATGGAGAGCCCGGCGCGATGCCAGTCCGCCAACGATCCGATCGCGGCAAAACGCCCCTCATCCCCCTGCCGAACCAGACACACCCGCCACCCCAGCAGCCCCTTGGCCAGCGGAATGTGGATTGCCAGCAACTCCCGCTCTCGCTCACCATCGGGGGCAAAGACACCGACCTGAACCAGCTCGCCGCTGCGCAGCTCCTTCACTGCCCGCCCCTGCTCCATCTGCGGGCTGGAAACCAGCTGGTAGGGGCCATATTCGGGCACGGTGAGATCGAGGGAGAGGCGCAGCAACTGGACGACGGCGGGGTTGGGATGATCCAGCAGCAGATTCCAGGCGCGGATAGGCTGCTCGGTTGCCGTTGCGCCAACCGTCCACAGTGCCATGCACCACCACCAGACTCTGATCATCCTGCGCACCATCCGTGCCTCATGCTCCTCGCCATACTATAACGCCAGCCAGCACCTCAACGGCGCCCTCTCTGAAAGATGTGTGAGCGCTCTCGTGTCAAATCTCGTGTCAAAAGTGACAATAGGCAAACCCGACAGGTCATCGCAGACTGGGCGTTCATCAACAAACGCCAAGGCGCAGGGAGGAGAGCCATGAAACAGCATCTGGTAGAGATCAAGGGTTCAACCCTGTTTGACGAGTATCTGCAAAGCATGGGCGTGCCCAGCACGGCGCTCGACCGGGAGCAGGATATCTATCTGCAGGAACGCCACCTGGGAGCCATTCGCCGGGTGCAAGGCGAACTGCGCTTTTATCTGCGTGCCAATGCCCTCAACAAACGGTGATCAGGATCCGGTCACAGAACCCGCAGCAAAGGCGTATTAGACTGGTATCTTCCCCCTTTTGTCGGGAGTGCCCATGAAAGCAAGCGGTCTGGATCGGCTGTTCAAACCCCACTCAATCGCCGTGATCGGCGCCTCGACCGACCCGCTCAAGGCGGGTCATGTGATCGTGCGCCACCTGCTGGCGGGCCAGTTCAAAGGGCCCATCCTCCCCGTCACCCCGCGCAACAAGGCCATCGCCGGCGTGCTGGCCTATCCCGATATCGCCAGCCTGCCGCTGACCCCGGATCTCGCCATCATCTGCACCAGGCGGGAGCGGGTCTTGCCGTTGCTGGAAGCGCTCGGCCAGAAGGGCGCGGGGGCGGCCATCATACTGGCCGCCGACTTTTCCCCCGAGGAGCGACTGGAGCTGAAACGGGTCTGCCAACAATATGGCATTCGCCTGCTCGGCCCCAACAGCATGGGGATGCTGCTGCCCGGCCAGGGGATCAACGCCAGCTTTTCCCCCATTGCCGCCAAGCCGGGGCAGGTCGCCTTTCTCTCGCAATCCGCCGCCGTCAGCACCACCATTCTGGATTGGGCCAAGCAGCATGAGCTGGGCTTCTCCGCCTTCATCTCCCTGGGTGATCACTGCGACATCGACTTCGGCCAGCTGCTGGATCAGCTCTCCCGCGACAGCGTCACCCGCGCCATCTTGATCTACATGGACAAGCTGCACGACGCCCGCCACTTTCTCTCGGCGGCGCGGGCAGCCTCGCGCAACAAGCCGATCCTGGTGCTGAAAAGCGGGCGCCACGATCCGGCCCACGGTCTCGACAATGTCTATGATGCCGCCATCCGTCGCGCCGGCATGCTGCGGGTACGGGATACCCACGAACTGTTTGCCGCGGTGGAAACCCTCAGCCACTCCATGACCCTCAAGGGAGAGCGACTCGCCATCATCTCCAACGGCCGCGGACTGGCCAATATGGCGGTGGATGTGCTGCTGGAGCGGGGCGGCAAGCTGGCTCGCCCGCCACTCGATATCGGCAGCGATGCCACCATCACCACCTATCAGGAGGCACTGGACAACGTGTTGCAGGAAGATGGCATCGACGCCATCCTGATCATCCACGCCCCCTCGCTCACGGCACCGAGCGCGCCGCTGGCCAGCCATCTTATTGCCCATCTGAAACAGCATCCCAGAGCGCGCCGTTTCAACATCCTCACCAACTGGGCGGGCGAATACTCGGCGCAGGAGGGGCGCAAACTCTTTACCGAGGCGGGCTTCCCGACCTACCGCACGCCGGAAAGCGCCATGGCCGCCTTCATGCACATGGTGGAATACCGCCGCAACCAGAAGCAGTTGATGGAGACACCGGCATCCCTGCATGGCAACCAGCTCAATGTAGATCTGTGCCAGCAGCTGATCCGCCAAGCGCAGGAGCGCAAACAGCTAAGATTGGATACCCATCTGGTGCACCCGATTTTACAAGCCGCCGGTCTATCGACCCTGCCAACCTGGATCGTCACCGACGCCATCGAGGCGACCCTCACCGCCGAGCAGATCGGCTATCCAGTAGCGGTAAAACTGCGCTCGCCCGATATCCTGCACAAGTCTGCCGTACACGGAGTGGTACTCAATCTGCGCACCTCGGCCGAAGTGGCGCAAGCCGCAGATGCCATTCTGGACAGGGTCAAACAGCATGATCCGGGCGCCCGTATCGAAGGGCTGCTGGTACAGCGCATGGCTCGCCGCAGCGGCGGCCTCGAACTGCGGGTACGCATCCAGCAAGACGCCATCTTTGGCCCCGTCATTCTGCTGGGTGAGTCGGGTGCGGAACCGCAGGAGATGGTGGCTGCCTTGCCACCGCTCAATCAGGCACTGGCCCGTTACCAGATCATCGGCGCACTCAAGAGTCGCAAGATCCGTGAGCAGGCCACACCGGAACGACTGGATATCGATGCCTTGGGCCAAGTGCTTTGCCAGCTCTCAGAGCTATTGCTCGCCTTTCCGGAGATTCAGGAGCTGGACCTGCACCCGCTGCAAGCATGCGGTACCGAGATGGTGGTACTGGATGCCAGCCTCACACTGACTGACCCCGCCATCCCGATAATCAACCGACTGGCGATCCGCCCCTATCCCACCGAACTGGAGGAGGGTGCCTGGCTTAAAGATCAGCGCCATATCCTGCTGCGCCCAATCCGGCCGGAAGATGAACCGGCTCACAAGCAGTTCGTGCTGCAAGTCTCTGATGAAGACAGGTACAAACGCTTCTTCGCCGATGTCGGCGAACTGGGTCACGAAGAGCTGGCCCGCATGACCCAGATCGATTACGACCGGGAGATGGCCTTCGTAGCGGTGGGGCAAGATGGCGAGCTGCAGGATCAAATCCTCGGCGTGGTACGCGCTATCTCGACCCCGGACCTGAGCGATGCCGAGTTTGCCATTCTGGTGCGATCGGACTTGAAAGGGGTGGGGCTCGGCAAATTGATGATGGAGAAGATCATCCGTTACGCCAAAGAGCAGGGGATTGGCCAGCTATCCGGCATGACCATGCCCAGCAATCGCGGCATGGTCAACCTCGCCAAACGGCTTGGCTTCAAGATCGATGTGCAGATGGACGAGGGGGTGGTCAATATGGAACTGCCCTGCAACCAGCAGAAGGCTGATTTGGCCGCCTGTAAACTCGCTCAAATGGCTGATAAGGCTCGGATATAGCCAGAAAATGGTGGGAATAATCGGCTATCTGGCACTCTTACTTGGCAGAGAAAAGCCAGATATTGGTGGTTTAAGGCGCTAAAAATACAAAA
>NZ_JAAKSL010000022.1:0-57520 GCF_049173895.1 Aeromonas sp. 602200 | reverse complement strand
GCGGGAATAGCTCAGTTGGTAGAGCACGACCTTGCCAAGGTCGGGGTCGCGAGTTCGAGTCTCGTTTCCCGCTCCAATCTCTCTTCGAAGTCTTCATAATCCCTCTGAATTGCCCCTCACATCGCGCTGCGATGCTTTGTCGTATCTGGCGTTTACTAGGTGCGTCTCTACCACCTCCTGCTAACAGGAAGGGGATGTGGGCTCATGGTGCGGATTGTACGAGGCAAGCGGTTGTAACAGGTGGTGGGAGGCGAGAATTGCGGGCAAAAAAGAGGAGGGGCCTTGGCTCCTCCTGCATGATTCACTGGCGCGGGCTTAAACCAGAGTAACGTTCTCAGCCTGAGGGCCTTTTTTGCCCTGGGTCACAGTGAACTGGACTTTTTGACCTTCAGCCAGGGTTTTGAAACCGGTGCTCTGGATGGAGGAGAAGTGAACGAATACGTCCGGACCCTGGGATTGTTCAATAAAGCCAAAACCCTTGGTTTCGTTGAACCATTTTACCTGGCCGGTGCGAATGTCAGACATGTGCTAAATCCTATCAATAACAAAATGAAACTAAGCCCGTGCTGGGCTGCATTTGCCTTGCAAGCAGGGGTTGGCTCATGACTGACCACGTCTCTTTGTCCCAGTAGCACGCAGAACAATCCCTGTCTAAAGCACAAACGATTGTACGTTAGCGCCGATCCTTGTCAATTTGACCCCTTTCGTTTTTTGAACAAGCTAAAAATATTGTGAAGTCAGTAGCTTATTTGTAGAGATTTGACTGAAAAAAACGGGAGGCCAGCGCCTCCCGTTTTTGTTATTCCTTGAGGGCGAACCCTTCGCCCTGCCGGTCGTAGCGGTAAACCGCCTGACCGTAGGAGCGGATCTCCACCCGCTGGATGCGGCGGGTGTCGTCCACCAGGATGAAGATAGAGCGGCCCGATTGCAGGCGGGTCAGGGGGCGATCCGGCCCCTCGATGGCGATCAGGCGGCTCAGCTCGGCACCCGGCAACTCGAATTTGCGCCAGATGGAGTAGAGGGTCTCACCCGCCTGCACATCGTGTTGCAGCCAGGTACCGTTGACCTTCTCTTCGACCGGCTTGGCTGCCGCGGGGGCACTACCTGCCGCGCCATTACCGACAGTTAGAGCTTGAGCAGGCACGGCCAGCGGCACTTCCAGCGAGCCGGAAGGGGCGGCTTTGGGGGCGGATGGTGCCGGCTCCCAGGCCAGCACCAGCAACCAGAGCGGGATCAGGATCAGCAGACCTATGGTGTTTTTGCGGGGCAGCGGGCTGGACAGCTTGAATTTGCCTGCTTTGGCATCCTGGCGGCGTTGGCCGAGGTTGCTCATCCCTTGGCCAAAACGTTGGCGCAGGGACAGGGTCGCGGCATTGATGCGATGGAGCAGGGATCCTTGTGATTCGTCTTGGCGACGCTGCTGGGCTCGTCTGTTATGGCCTCGTGGGCGACGGTCCGGGGTGGGCACGGCATTTACCTCTCACTACATTGCCTGCCATCAGGCAAATTCGTCGCCTATGGTAAACGGACTCGCCCCCGAGGGGGAGAGTCCTGAGGCGGAAAATTATCAGCTGAGACGAAATTGACCCAATAATTGCTGCAATTTGTCGGCAGCCTGACGCAATGCCTGACTGGCTTTGGCCGTTTCGGTCGCATCCTGAGCAATGTCGTTGGCCAGTGCGTTGGTTTTTGACAGGTTGCCGGAGACGGTTTCTGAGACCGAGCTCTGCTCTTCGGCAGCGGAGGCGATCTGATAGGTCATGTCGTTGATGGTGGAGATGGCCTGGTAGATGCTGCCGAGCGCCTCTTCCGCCAGATCCGCCTCGCCCACCGCCTGATGGGTCAGCTGCTGGCTCTGGTTGATGGCGTTGACTGCATTGGTGGAGCTGAGGCGGATCTTCTCGATCAACTCCTGGGTGTTCTGCACCGCCTGCTGGGTATTGCCCGCCAGTTTGCGCACTTCGTCGGCGACTACCGCAAAGCCGCGGCCCTGTTCGCCAGCCCGTGCAGCCTCGATGGCGGCGTTGAGGGCCAGCAGGTTGGTCTGATCGGCAATCCCCTGAATGACGGTGAGGATGCTGGTGATCTGGGCGCTGTCGTGAGCCAGCCCTTCCACCACTTCGGCCCCTTTGCCGGCTTCTGCTGCGACCTTGTGCATCGACTGGATCACCTGCTGGAAGCGCTCCTTGCCCTGATTCGCCGCGCTTTGCGCCTGTTTGGCCGAGTCGGCGGTATTGTTGGCGTGGGTGGCGACCTCCTGACTGACGTAGGACATCTCCTGTACCGCGGTCAGCATCTGCTCCATCTCCGCCTGATGGTGCTGCAGGTTGTTGTCGGTCTGACCGGCAATGCGATCGGTGTCACCGGCGTAGCGGTTCACCTCGCTGGCAGTCTTGAGCACATCCCCGAGCAACCCTTGCAGCTTGTCGATAAAGCGGTTGATCCCCTTGGCGAGATCCCCCAGCTCGTCCACCGAGCGAGTGTTGAGGCGCTTGGTGAGATCCCCTTCGCCATCAGCGATATCATCCACCAGGCTGACCATCTGACGGATGGGGCCAGTGATGCTGCGGGCAATCATCAGCATGGTGACCAGCGCCAGCACCAATACGATAAAGGCACCCACCAATTGCTGGGTCACCGCGGCCCGGTTCATCTCATTGAGCTGGCTCTCCAGCTGATCGGCCCCCGCCAGTACCACCTTGTAGGGCAGGGTGACGATGATGGCCCAGTTGCGGCTCATTCCCGGCACCATGATGGGGACGGAAATACGGAATGACTCGTCCAGCTCCTGACGCTGAACTTCCGGTTTCAGATACTGCTGCCACTGGCTGCCCAGCACCTTCTCGGCGCTGCTGCCAAGCAGGCTGGCATCGCCGCTGGTACCGGTGATAACGCCGGCGGCGCTGACGATCAGGGTTTCGCCCTTGCCGTCATAGATGTTGCTGTTGAGGCTCTTGGCCTGACGGCTGATGGAGTCCACCGCCAGATCCAGTGCGGCGATCCCCTTGAACTGACCATCCACCAGAATGGGGGTGGTGATGGTGCTCACCAGCACCTGTTGGCCGTTGATATCCACCTTGAAGGGATCGATCAGACAAGAGCGCCCTTCCCGTTTCGGGCAGGCGTAGTAGTCGTTGGCGGGATTGCCGAATTCGTCCGGGTCGGTTTTTTCGATGGAGAGCAGCAGATCGGTACCGATTTGATCCTTGTCGCGATAGAAGTAGGGCACGAAGCGCCCTTTGTCGTCACTGCCCAGCGCACTCTGGCCAGCAAAGCTGGCATCCTGACCGTCGAAACCGTTGGGCTCGAAGCCGGCGAAGGCGCCATAGAGCTGGGGCTCCAGCGCCAGTTGTGCCTTGAGCAGGTCGGTGGCCTGCTGGCGATCCAGCGGCAGTTTGCCCTGTTGTTGCAGGGCGAGGGCGCTGGCCATCTGCTGGGTGTAGGAGAGCCCTTTTTGCAGCAGCTGGGTGATGGTGGCCGCCTCGGCGCGGGCATTGGCGCTGACCTTCTGCCATGCCTCCTGCTGCAGCGCTTCACGGCTGGAGCTGATGGTCAGTTGTTGGGTCTGTTGGCCGGAGTATTGGTTGAGCAGGATCAGGATGACCAGGGCTGCGGTCATGGCGATCCCGGCCATCACTAGAATGCGATTCTGGATAGAACGGAACTGCATCGTCTCTTCCTTGTTCGTGAGAAGTGTGGTGAGCGTTATCTGGGTATCGACCGGAGGAGGCAGCTCTCCAGCATTGTGCATAGCAAATCGGAAACGGGGCTTCTGTTTTGCGATCCTCTTCAAATATCGGGCTACAGATGCAAATGGCGACAGATTTAACCCCCTACTTTAGCCCGCAATGGCGTCATGGTTTTCCCATCCGTGATTGTCGGTGCTAAAATGCGACGGTTTTTTCTAACGAATTGGCCCAAGGCCCTCTACACAAGGCTTAAAGATGAAAGTCAAAACCCGTTTTGCTCCCAGCCCGACCGGCTTTTTGCATGTCGGCGGTGCCCGTACCGCACTCTATTCCTGGTTGTTTGCAAAGAACCAGGGCGGTGAGTTCGTGCTGCGTATTGAGGATACCGATCTGGAACGTTCCACTCAGGAGGCAATCGACGCCATCATTGAGGGCATGGAATGGCTGGAGCTGAACTGGGATGAGGGCCCCTACTACCAGACCAAGCGCTTCGATCGCTACAACGGTCTGATCGACGAGATGCTGGCCGATGGCCGCGCCTACAAGTGCTACTGCTCCAAAGAGCGTCTGGAAGCACTGCGCGAAGGCCAGATGGCCAACGGCGAGAAGCCACGTTACGACGGCAAGTGCCGCGACCACGCCCACGATCACCCGGCCGATGCGCCGCACGTGATTCGCTTCCGCAACCCGACCGAAGGTTCCGTGGTGTTCGATGACCACGTCCGTGGCCGCATCGAGTTCGCCAACACCGAGCTGGACGATCTGATTATCCGCCGTACCGACGGCGCGCCGACCTACAACTTCTGCGTAGTGGTCGATGACTGGGATATGGAGATCACCCACGTGGTGCGTGGTGAAGACCACATCAACAATACCCCGCGCCAGATCAACATCTACAAGGCGCTGAACGCGCCGGTACCTGAGTTTGCCCACGTATCCATGATCCTGGGTGACGATGGCGCCAAGCTCTCCAAGCGCCACGGTGCAGTCTCCGTGATGCAGTACCGCGACGACGGCTACCTGCCGGAAGCGCTGCTGAACTATCTGGTGCGTCTGGGCTGGTCCCACGGCGATCAGGAGATCTTCAGCCTGGAAGAGATGATCAAGCTGTTCAGCCTGGATGCCATCTCCAAGTCTGCCTCCGCCTTCAACACCGACAAGCTGTTGTGGCTGAACAACCACTACATGCGCAGCCTGGATCCGGCCTATGTTGCCAAGCATCTGGCATGGCACATGGAAAACCAGAAGATCGACACCAGCAATGGCCCGGCGCTGGCCGACGTGGTCACCCTGCTGGCCGAGCGCTGCAACACCCTGGTCGAGATGGCCGCCCAGAGCCGCTACCTGTTCGAAGAGTACGAGGCCATCGACGAAGCCGCTGCCAAGAAGCACCTGCGCGGCGTGGCTGCCGAGCCGCTGGCTCTGGCCAAAACCAAGCTGGCTGCACTGGATAGCTGGACTACCGAAGCGCTGCACGAGCTGATTGAAGCCACTGCCGCCGAGCTGGGTCAGGGCATGGGCAAGGTTGGTATGCCGCTGCGTGTGGCCGTCACCGGTCTGGGTCAATCCCCTGCCATCGACGCCGTAATGGCATTGGTGGGCAAGGAGCGCGTACTGGCGCGTATCGACCGCGCACTGGCTTACATCGAAGCCCGTATGGCTGCCGAGTAAGTTGTGCAAGAGTGGGCAAGGCGATAGCCGAGCCTGCCCTTTGTCCGATAGAAAAAATCCGAAACCACTGGTTTCGGATTTTTTTATGGCCGGGAGCGGCGGCAGGGCACAACGCGGTCATGCCCGACCAGGGCGAGCAGTCAGGCGAGCTTGAAGGAGTGGATCTGGCTGTCGAGCTCCTTGCTGTGCTGTTCGACCAGCTCGGAGGCCTCTTGCAGCTCGCGCAGCACCACGACGGAGCCTTCGGCAATCTGCTTGACCTGTTCCAGATTGCCGCGCATCTCTTCGGCGACCGAGCTCTGCTGCTCGGAGGCGGCGGCGATGTGGCGGTTCATGTCGGCGACACCCTGTACCCGCTGCACTATGGTGGCGAGCTGGGTACCGGCCTGGGTCACCTGTTCCACCCCCTTGTCGGCCTGGCGCACGCTCTGGGCCATCAGTGCGGCGGCCTGACCGGCATTGCCCTGCAGCTGTTCGATCATCTTCTGGATCTCGACGGTGGCGGCCTGAGCCCGGTTGGCCAGCTCGCGCACTTCGGAGGCCACCACGGCAAAGCCACGACCCGCTTCACCGGCGCGAGCCGCTTCGATGGCGGCGTTCAGTGCCAGCAGGTTGGTCTGCTCCGAGATGCCGCGAATGGTGTCGACCACAGAGCCAATGCGCTCGACCCCCTGCTCCACCTCGTTGACCACGGTGGCGGAGCGCTGGATGTTGCCGGAGAGGGTGTCGATGGTGCTGACGGTATCGGCGACGCAGCGGCTTCCCTCTTCCGCCAGCTGGCTGGTTTCGGCGGTGGCGTGAGAGGCCTGATCCGCATGGGCAGCCACTTCGCGAATGGCGCCGACCATCTGGCTCATGGCGCTCGCCAGCTGTTCGATCTGGGTGAACTCTTCGTTGATCGCTTCGTTGGCCTCCTCCATGCAGAGGGTGACCTGAGAGGCGATGTCGTTGAGCTCCTTGCAGGCGGCGCGCTGGTTGTTAAACACTGCTTTGAGGTTCTCCTGCGAGTGGGAGACCGCCTTGGCGATGTCACCGAATTCATCCCGAGATTTGAGCAACACCTTGTGACTGAGATCCCGCTTGGCGAAGCGCTCCAGCAGATCCACCAGATAGTGCACCTGCTTGACCATCAGGCGGGAACCGGTCATCAGCAGGATCACGAACAGCAGCCCCATGATGGTGGTCTCCATCAGGCCGCTCCAGAGCAGGCGGTCGGCAATGGCGTTGGCTTTGTCCGGATCAAGCCCCTCGCTGAGCAGGGTGGTCTCCAGATTGTTGGTATCAAACCAGAGTTTGGTCAGTAGCAAAATGGTACTCACCACCATCAGCAACACCACTTTCGGCACTAGCCGAATGTTGCTCATCCGCTTCTCCAGCAGGTTCAACTGCATCGTAAAATCTCCTTTGAATATCGCTTTTCCTTTGCCCTCAAGGCTATCGGCATTATCTTCTCTTTTATTAATTCGCACTGTGCTTAAAGTTGGAAAATGTATGCGACATCACTTAACTCATCTACGGGCGATGGATCTGCTGATGGCATTTCTGTCGATTGTCTCGGTTCTGCTGGTGACGGCCCGCTGGTGGGGCCACGAAACCCTGACTCCCCAGACCCTGCAGCTCTTCTATGACCTGGACAGTCTGATCTGCTACTTCTTCCTCGCGCATTTTGCTTATGGCTGGATCCGTGCTCCAGACCGCAAAGCCTACTTCAAGGCAAACTGGTTCTATCTGCCGGGTAGTCTGCCGATGGTGGAGCAGCTGCGTTGGGCCCGACTGCTCCAGTTGTGGCGGGTCTATCAACTGTTCAAGGAGCACCCGGATCTCTGGGCCATGTTCCGTCGCGAGCGCAACGAGACCACCCTCTCCGGCATCCTCTTCCTCTTCGTCCTGCTGCTGGGATTGGGCTCCGGCGTCATGTACTGGATTGAGTCGGGCCAGCCCGGCAGCCAGATTGAGACCCCCTATGACGCCTTCTGGTGGACGCTGGTGACCCTGTCGACCGTGGGCTATGGCGATCTGGTACCCAAGACCGAGGAGGGGCGTTTTGTCGCCAGCCTGCTGATCCTGTTCGGGGTCGGTCTGTTTGGTGCCATAAGCGGTTTTATGGCCAGCATCTTTTTGCAGCCTGCCAAGGAGAGCGAGACCGACAAGTGGCGTCATCACTACAACAACCAGCAAGAGGAGTTGCTGCGAGAGATCCGCGCCCTGCGCAGCGAGGTGCGGGAGCTGAAAAACAAGTGAGGCCAAGGGCGGGCAAGTTGCGAGGTGACTCGCAACTCCGCGCTTTATATCCGGGGGGAGCTGCTTTTTCTTTGCTTGTCCTTTAGCCTGCTGGCGGCTTAACATTCAACCTCTTGTCCACACCAGAAAAAGAGAACCGATCGACCATGCGCGCCCTTCTCGGGATTTTGATCTGCTTGTGTGCCCAACAGGCACTGGCCGATACCCGTTATGTTTCAGACAACATCTTTACCTATATCCACAATGGCCCGGGTACCCAGTACCGGATCCTTGGCAGCGTCAAGGCTGGTGAACCGCTGGAGGTAAAGGCGGTGAACGGCGAGGCCGGTTTCACCCAGGTGGTGGACGGCCGTGGCCGCGAGGGGTGGATCAAGAACAGCGAACTGCAGAGCCAGATCAGCCTGCGCGAGCGTCTGCCCCAGGTGGAAAAAGAACGCGATGAGCTTAAAGATCGCCTGCAGAACCTCAACGGTGACAACGAGAAACGCTTCACCGAGAAGGATGGCCAGATCGCTGCCCAGAGCAAGGAGATCGCCGCCCTCAAGGCCCAGCTGGTCAGTCAGGGTGAGGAGATGAGCAATCTCAAAGAGCAGAATGATGCCCTGACCCAGAGCTACGACAACCAGGAGCACGACATGCAGATGGACTGGTTTATCCGTGGTGGTGCCATGGTGGGGGCCGGTATCCTGCTTGGCATCCTGTTGCCCATGCTGCCCCGTCGTCGCAGCCGTGGCGATCGCTGGATGAACTGACAGCATCTGGCTGAATGAATTGTTGAGAAGGGTCGCCGTGGCGGCCCTTCTTTTTTGGGGCGCATTGGCGACATCCGGTATTGGGCGGAATGCGTGGCTGCTTTGCGATAGAGTGGCGGCAGATCGTATACAAAATGAAGTCAGATGACCCTCACGCTTGCTGGCGTATTGGCTTCAAAAGGGAATTCATAGGGGGAGTGAGCGATCTTTGTTAAAGATTGGCAACAAATTCATTTCATATAGGGTGCAACATTGTATACATTATCGGCGTTTCGGCGGCGCGTCCGCCTTTGTCGATATCAGCCCTAGGGCGTACAGGAAGACCCCATATGTTCAAAGCTACTCAAGTGCTTGCCGCTGACTATATCCCCTCCGATCTGGCCGCCCTGCGCGAAGCCATCACCCAGAACTATGTGGTGGATGAAAATGCCTATCTGGCCGAACTGTCGGCCATGTTGCCGGGGGATGGCGCCTCGCTGGAGCAGGTGACCCAGCGTGCCCGTACTCTGGTGACCAAGGTGCGCAAGGAGAGCGGCTCCGGTGACGGTATCGACGCCTTCCTGCAGGAGTACAGCCTCGATACCCAGGAGGGGATCATCCTGATGTGTCTGGCCGAGGCGCTGCTGCGCATTCCCGATGCCGAGACCGCTGACGCCCTGATCAAGGACAAGCTCTCCGGCGCCAACTGGTCATCTCATTTTCGCAAGAGCGACTCTACTCTGGTCAACGCCTCCACCTGGGGGCTGATGCTGACCGGCAAGATTATCAAGCTCGACAAAAAGCTCGACGGCAACCCGGCCAACCTGCTGGGGCGCATGGTCAACAAGCTGGGCGAGCCGGTGGTGCGCTCCGCCATGTACGCCGCCATGAAGATTATGGGCAAGCAGTTCGTGCTGGGGCGCGACATGAAAGAGGCGCTCAAGGCGAGCCGCAAATCCCGCGAGCTGGGCTACACCCACACCTACGACATGCTGGGTGAATCGGCGCTGACCATGCAGGATGCCGACAAGTATCTGACCGATTACCGCAACGCCATCGAGGCGGTGGGCAACGAGCGGATCAGCGACGGCGGCCCGGCCCCCTCCATCTCCATCAAGCTCTCGGCACTCCATCCACGCTATGACGTGGCCAACCGCGAACGGGTGCTCGGCGAAATGTGCGAGCGGCTGGTGGGGCTGGTGCGTCTCGCCCGCGACAAGGATGTGGCCATCAGCATCGACGCCGAGGAGATGGACAGACTCGAGCTGTCGCTGGATCTGTTCGAGCAGCTCTACCGCTCCGATGCCAACCGTGGCTGGGGTAAGCTCGGCATGGTAGTGCAGGCCTACTCCAAGCGCGCCCTGCCGGTACTCTGCTGGCTCACCGCGCTGGCCCGCGAGCAGGGTGACCTCATTCCGGTGCGACTGGTAAAAGGCGCCTACTGGGACAGCGAACTGAAATATGCCCAGCAGGCGGGCCTGCCCGGCTACCCGCTCTTTACCCGCAAGGCGGGCACCGATATCTCCTACCTCGCCTGCGCCCGCTACCTGCTGAGCGAGCCGACTCGCGGCTTTATCGCCCCCCAGTTTGCCACCCACAATGCCAATACCGTGGTCAGCATTCTGGAGATGGCCGGTGATCGCCAGTTTGAATTCCAGCGTCTGCACGGCATGGGGGAGGAGCTGCACAACGCCGTGCTGAACGACAATCCCGGTCTGCACTGCCGCATCTATGCGCCGGTCGGCGCCCACAAGGATCTGCTGCCCTATCTGGTGCGCCGCCTGCTGGAGAACGGGGCCAACACCTCCTTCGTTCACAAGCTGGTGGACCCCAACACCCCGGTGGATTCGCTGGCCGAGCATCCGCTGCGCACCCTCAAGCGCTACTCCGGCTTTGCCAACGACCGGATTCCGCAGCCGGTGAACCTCTTCACCGACCGCAAGAACTCCAGTGGCGTCAACATGAACATCCTCTCCATCCAGCGCCCCTTCTTCGCCCGCCTGAAAGAGCTGGAGAGCAAGCAGTGGCTGGCGGGCCCCATCGTCGATGGCGAGACCCCCAAACGCAGCGAGGCACGCACCGTGCTGAGCCCGCAGGATGTGAGCCTCACCGTCGGCAAGATCCACTGGGCCGACGAGCAGGCGGTGGAGCAGGCGCTGGCATCTGCCCACGCCGCCTTCCCGCGCTGGCGTGACACCCCGGTAAGCGAGCGTGCTGCCGCGCTGGAGAAGCTGGCGGATCTGCTGGAAGCGAACCGCGAGCAGTTTGTCTCCCTCTGTACCCGCGAGGCGGGCAAGCTGCTGCAAGATGGCATCGACGAGGTGCGTGAAGCGGTCGATTTCTGCCGCTACTACGCGGTGCAGGCCCGCGGCCTGATGGGGCAGGCGACCCTGTTGCCCGGTTATACCGGCGAGCAGAACGAGCTGTTCCTGCAGGGGCGCGGTGTCTTTGTCTGCATCAGCCCGTGGAACTTCCCGCTGGCGATCTTCCTCGGCCAAATCGCCGCTGCGCTGGCCACCGGCAATACCGTCATCGCCAAACCGGCGGAGCAGACCGGCCTTATCGCCCATCTGGCGGTGACTCTGGCCCATCAGGCCGGTATTCCGGGCGACGTGCTGCAACTGCTGCCCGGTGACGGCGCCACCGTCGGCGCCAAGCTGACGGCGGATCCGCGCATCGGCGGCGTCTGCTTCACCGGCTCCACCGAGACCGCCAAGCTCATCAACATGACCCTGGCCCAGCGCGATGGCGCCATCCTGCCGCTTATCGCCGAGACCGGCGGCCAGAACGCCATGATCGTCGACTCCACCGCCCTGCCGGAGCAGGTGGTGCGCGACGTGGTGAGCGCCGCCTTCCAGAGCGCCGGTCAGCGCTGCTCGGCCCTGCGGGTGCTCTACCTGCAGGAGGAGATCGCCGAGCGGGTGCTGGAGATCCTCACCGGTGCCATGCAGGAGCTGAAAGTGGGCAACCCGGCCGAGCACAACACCGACGTCGGCCCGGTGATCGATGCCGATGCCAAATCCGGTCTCGATGCCCACCTCGCCTACATGATCCCTCGTGCTCGCCTGATCGCGCAGGCGCCGATGCCGGCCGCGACCATGGAAGGGCACTTTGTCCAGCCGACCGCACTGGAGATCGGCTCCATCCGCGAGCTGGTCAAGGAGCAGTTCGGCCCCATCCTGCACGTGGTGCGCTACGCCACCCGGGATCTGGACAAGGTGATCAGCGACATCAACGGCACCGGCTACGGCCTGACGCTGGGGATCCACAGCCGCAACGAATCCCACGCCGAGGAGCTGGCGAGCCGCATCAACGTCGGCAACGTCTACATCAACCGCAACCAGATCGGCGCCATGGTCGGGGTGCAGCCGTTCGGCGGCCAGGGGCTCTCCGGCACCGGCCCCAAGGCGGGTGGCCCCCACTACCTGAGCCGCTTCGTTACCGAGAAGACCCGCACCATCAACACCACTGCGGTGGGCGGCAACGCCTCCCTGCTGGCGATGGGTGATGCCTGATCCGCGTCGATAGAGGCCGGATACGGGATGCCGGATAACAGCGGGCCGCCTTCGGGCGGCCTCTTTATTTGCACCATCCGTTTTTACGAATGGAACAATCGGCCACGGCGGGGTCGTCAGCGACCTGTGCTGGTCGTAAGATGGGAGCCATTCGCGTGGCGTTTTCCCCTTGGCGGGCCCGCCGTAGCCAGGGTTTTGTTTTAACGAGAGTGTTTATCTGATGTCATTAACCGAACAAGCCCGCTGGTTCGTGCTGGGGGGCGATCATCTGGTACTGCTCGATCAGCAGGGTCAAGTGCCACAGGGCAGTAAAGCGTGCCTGCCCGCAGCGCTGGTTGACGCCCATTTCGAGCGCTTTGACGAGTGGCAGGGGCTGCCCTGCTATCTGCTCGATCTGGGGGCTGAGGCCGACACGACTATGATGGCCCCTCTGCGCCAGCTGATGGTGGCAGGAGACGAAGAGGGCTTTCGTCTCGCTGGTCGTGCCTGGCAGCTTGCCACCTTCCGCCGTACTCACCGTTTCTGCGGCGAGTGCGGCGCTCCCATGACCCCGAAGGCAGGGGAGTGGGCGCAGGTGTGCCACCTCGGCCACACGGCCTATCCGCGCATTTCACCCTGCATTATCGTGGCGGTGCGCAAGGGGCCGGAGATCCTGCTGGCGGCCCATCGCCGTCACTATCAGGCGGACGATCCCATGTATACCGTGCTGGCCGGGTTTGTGGAGGCGGGAGAGAACCTCGAGCAGTGCGTGGCGCGGGAGGTGTTCGAGGAGAGCGGCATCCGGGTGCGCAATGTGCGCTATGTGGCGAGCCAGCCCTGGCCATTCCCCCACAGCCTGATGATGGGCTTTACCGCCGATTACGAGAGCGGCGAAATCCGGGTTCAGGATGATGAACTGGTCGCAGCCGATTTCTTTGCCGCCGACCGGCTGCCGCGTTTGCCACCTCACGGCACCATCGCCCGGCGGCTGATCGAGCGTTCGCTGGCGGGCGAGGGGTAACGAGGCGCTTATCTTTTCGCCAATCTTTTTGCACTTCTTGTTACAAGCGGGGCGGTCAGGTTTGCGCCCCTTCACATCTTTGCAACCGCGCGTCCATTTGCCACGTTTTGGGCAGTCCGATCCGGTGGGCAAAGTGGTATTATGGCCGCCATTTTATGCGTGATACGAACTCGGGAACTGGGATGAAAGAGCTGAAGAACGATCGATACCTGCGCGCCCTGCTGCGTCAGGACGTGGACATGACCCCGGTATGGATGATGCGCCAGGCTGGCCGTTATCTGCCGGAATACAAGGCGACTCGCGCCCAGGCGGGGGATTTCATGTCCCTGTGCCGCAACGCCGAGCTGGCCTGTGAAGTCACCCTGCAGCCGCTACGCCGTTACCCGCTCGATGCCGCCATCCTCTTCTCCGACATCCTTACCGTGCCCGATGCCATGGGGCTGGGGCTCTACTTCGAGCAGGGTGAAGGCCCGCGCTTCGAGCGTCCGATCACCTCCATGGCCGATGTGCAGGCGCTGCCGATCCCGGATCCGGAAGATGAGCTGGGCTACGTGATGAACGCGGTGCGCACCATTCGCCGCGAACTGAAGGGCGAAGTGCCGCTCATCGGCTTCTCCGGCAGCCCATGGACCCTGGCCACCTACATGGTGGAGGGGGGCAGCTCCAAGGCGTTCACCAAGATCAAGCAGATGATGTACGCAGAGCCGCAAACCCTGCACCTGCTGCTCGACAAGCTGGCCGACAGCGTGATTAGCTATCTCAACGCCCAGATCAAGGCGGGTGCGCAGGCTGTCATGGTGTTCGACACTTGGGGCGGCGTACTCACCCCGCGCGATTACCGAGACTTCTCCCTGCAGTACATGCACAAGATTGTCGATGGCCTGATCCGCGAGCACGACGGTCGCCGCGTGCCGGTCACCCTGTTTACCAAGAACGGTGGTCAGTGGCTGGAGCAGATCGCCGCCACCGGTTGCGATGCGCTGGGTCTGGACTGGACCAGCGACATTGCCGACGCCAAGCGTCGGGTCGGCGACAAGGTGGCGCTGCAGGGCAACATGGACCCCTCCATGCTCTACGCCACCCCGGCTCGCATCCGTGAAGAGGTCGCCTCCATTCTGGCCGGTTTCGGTCACGGTAATGGCCACGTCTTCAACCTCGGCCACGGCATCCATCAGGATGTGAATCCGGAACACGCTGGTGTGTTCGTCAACGCGGTACACGAGCTCTCCGCCCAGTACCACGGCCGCTAAGGCCGGGGCGAGAGAAGAAGAGTTTGTTTGATATCCGGGGCCGTCAGGCCCCGTTTTACATTTTAAAAAGCGTCGCGACGACGAGTGCGTGGCGGCCGTGCAGGAGGCAAGATGAGCAGCAAGTCACTGGATTGGGGTATCGATCTTGGCGGTACCAAGTGTGAATGCGTGGTGCTGGATGGTGACGAGGTGCTGCTGCGCCATCGCATCCCCACCGAGCGGGCGGGCGGTTATGACCATATGATCGGCCAGATCGCCAAGCTGGTAGCAGAGTGCGCCGAGAAGATTGGCCAGCGCCCGACCGTCATCGGCATGGGCACCCCCGGCGCTCGGGATCCGCAAACCGGCCTGATGAAGAACTGCAACACCACCGAGCTCAACGGCAAGCCGTTCAAGGAGGATCTGGAGCGCCGGCTCGGCGTGTCGGTGCTGATCGCCAACGACGCCAACTGCTTTGCGCTGGCAGAAACCCATCTTGGTGCGGTGCGCCAGCACCATCCCGATGCGAAAGTGGTGTTCGGCATCATCATGGGTACCGGGGTCGGCTCCGGCATCGTCATCAACGGCCGCATTCTCAACGGTCATCACGGTATCGCCGGTGAGTGGGGCCACAACGTGCTCTCTCCCGACGGCCCCGAGTGCTACTGTGGCAAGCACGGCTGCGTCGAGACCCTGATCAGCGGCCCGGCGCTGGAGGCTTGGTACGAGGCGAAGGCCAAGCGCCACCTCTCGCTCGCCCAAATCGCGACCGCCACGGCTCACGATCATGTGGCCAGGCTCACCATCGACCGGCTGCACCTGCTGTTTGGTCAGGCGCTGGCCAATGTGGTCAACATTCTCGACCCGGATGTGATCGTCATCGGCGGTGGGGTGGGCAATGTGCAGAGCCTTTACAGCGCCGGGCGGCAGACAATTTTGCCTTTCCTCTTTAATCCCCGCTTCGCAACCCCCATTATTGCTCCTGCCCTGGGTGACAGTGCCGGGGTATTCGGGGCCGCACTGCTGGCCCGCGGTGAATTCAAGGAGGCCCTGCTGTCGTAGCCGGGGCTCCCGGGTGGCCGGTGCGCCGCCCTGTTGCTGGTTCAAGGAAACGGATTCTCGATGATCAAGATTGCCATCAATGGTTACGGGCGGATCGGTCGCAACGTGTTGCGAGCCCTCTATGAAAGCGGGCGCGACAAGACCATCAAGATCGTCGCCATCAACGAGCTGGCGGCCCCCGAGGCCATGGTGCACCTGACCCGTTACGATACCAGTCACGGTCGCTTCCACCATCCGGTGCAACTGGCGGGCAACAGCATGCTGGTGGGGGAGGATCTAATCTCCCTGTTTGCCGAGCGGGATCCGTCAAAGCTGCCGTGGCGGGTGCTGGGGGTGGACGTGGTGCTCGATTGCACCGGGGTATTTGGCTCGCGGGCCGATGCCGAGCTGCATCTGGCGGCGGGGGCGGGCAAGGTATTGTTCTCTCATCCGGCCGAAGCGGATGTGGACGCCACCATCGTCTACGGGGTCAATCATCAGGTGCTGACGGGGCGCGAGCGGATCGTCTCCAACGCCTCCTGTACCACCAACTGCGTGGTGCCGGTGATTGAAACATTGCATCGAGAATTCGAGATAAATTGTGGTACTATTACGACAATTCATTCGGCCATGCATGATCAGCAAGTCATCGATGCCTACCACAGTGACTTGCGCCGAACCCGCGCTGCCAGTCAGTCCATCATTCCGGTGGATACCAAGCTGGCAAAGGGGCTGGAGCGCATCCTGCCCCACTTCGCCGGCAAGTTCGAGGCGATCGCGGTGCGGGTGCCGACCATCAATGTAACAGCGATGGATCTGAGTATTACTGTTCGTAAAAAAGTGACAGTTAGTGACGTAAATCAAGCCCTGCAACGGGCATCCAGAGGTACATTACACGGTATTCTGGATTACACGGAAGAACCGCTGGTCTCCGTAGACTTCAATCATGATGCACACTCCTGCATCATTGATGGTACCCAGACCCGGGTGAGCGATGCCAACCTCGTCAAGATGTTGATGTGGTGCGATAACGAATGGGGCTTCGCAAACCGGATGCTGGATACCACCCGGGCCATGATGGCCGCAGGCTGAGCCTGCCCCGGGCGAAAGGTTACTGTTTTTAACATTACCTGGAAAATATAGAGGACTGAATATGTCTGTTATCAAGATGACTGACCTGGATCTGGCGGGTAAACGCGTTCTGATCCGTGCTGACCTGAACGTACCGGTAAAAGACGGCAAGGTCACCTCCGATGCACGTATCGTTGCGACTCTGCCGACCATCAAGCTGGCTCTGGAAAAGGGCGCCAAGCTGATGATCACCTCCCACCTGGGTCGTCCGACCGAGGGTGAATACAACGAAGAATTCTCCCTGGCTCCGGTTGTCAACTATCTGAAAGACGCTCTGTCCTGCCCGGTTCGCCTGGCCAAGGATTACCTGGATGGCGTAGAAGTCGCTGCCGGTGAGCTGGTTGTACTGGAAAACTGCCGCTTCAACAAAGGCGAGAAGAAGAACACCGAAGAGCTGGCCAAAAAATACGCCGCCCTGTGTGATGTCTTTGTAATGGATGCGTTCGGTACTGCTCACCGCGCCGAAGGTTCCACCTACGGTGTGGCTCAGTTCGCACCGGTCGCCTGTGCCGGCCCGCTGCTGGCGGGTGAACTGGAAGCCCTGGGCAAAGCCATGCTGAAGCCCGAGCGCCCGATGGTTGCCATCGTTGGCGGCTCCAAGGTCTCCACCAAGCTGACCGTTCTGGAGTCCCTCTCCAAGATCGCTGACCAGCTGGTTGTCGGTGGTGGCATCGCCAACACCTTCATCGCTGCTGCTGGTCACAACGTCGGCAAGTCCCTGTGCGAGCACGACCTGATCGACACCGCCAAGAAACTGGCTGCCGAGACCAACATTCCTGTGACCACCGACGTGGTTGTAGGTGCAGAGTTCTCCGAGTCCACTCCGGCGACCATCAAGTCCGTCTCTGACGTGACCGACGGCGACATGATCTTCGACATCGGCCCGGATTCTGCCAAGGCCCTGGCTGACATCATCATGAACGCCAAGACCATCCTGTGGAACGGCCCGGTCGGTGTGTTCGAGTTCGACCAGTTCGCTGAAGGCACCAAGGTTATCGCTGAAGCCATCGCTGCTTCTCCGGCCTTCTCCATCGCTGGCGGTGGCGACACCCTGGCTGCCATCGACAAGTTCGGCATCGCTGACAAAGTCTCCTACATCTCCACTGGCGGCGGCGCCTTCCTGGAGTTCGTAGAAGGCAAGGTACTGCCGGCTGTTGCGATTCTGGAACAGCGCGCCAAAGCCTAATTGACCCGGAACGGGGGGCAAAAGCCTCCCGTTTCGTTTATCATGTGCCCGCTGTGCCGGTTCATGATGAACCCCCCATTTTTTATTAACGGCATACGAGACAGGACGATTAAACATGTCTAAGAAAATTTTCGACTTCGTAAAACCCGGCGTGATCACTGGTGATGACGTTCAGAAAGTGTTCGCCATCGCTAAAGAGAACGGCTTTGCTCTGCCGGCTGTAAACTGCGTTGGTACCGACTCCGTTAACGCCGTACTGGAAGCTGCCGCCAAGGTTAAAGCGCCGGTTATCGTTCAGTTCTCCAACGGTGGTGCCGTGTTCACCGCCGGTAAGGGTCTGAAGCTGGAAGGTCAGAAAGCCGCCATCCTGGGTGCCATCTCTGGTGCCAAGCACGTTCACGCTGTTGCCGAAGCCTACGGCGTGCCGGTAATTCTGCACACCGACCACGCTGCCAAGAAGCTGCTGCCGTGGATCGACGGTCTGCTGGAAGCGGGCGAGAAGCACTTTGCTGAAACCGGCAAGCCGCTGTTCTCCTCCCACATGCTGGATCTGTCCGAAGAGTCTCTGGAAGAGAACATCGACATCTGCTGCGAGTACCTGACCCGCATGGCCAAGATGAACATGACTCTGGAGCTGGAACTGGGTTGCACCGGTGGCGAAGAAGACGGCGTCGACAACAGCCACATGGATCAGTCCGCTCTGTACACCCAGCCGGAAGATGTTGCTTACGCTTACGAGCGTCTGTCCAAGATCAGCCCGCGTTTCACCATCGCTGCCTCCTTCGGCAACGTACACGGTGTATACAAGCCGGGTAATGTCAAGCTGACCCCGTCCATCCTGGACGCTTCCCAGAAGTACGTTTCCGAGAAGTTCGGTATTCCGGCCAAGTCTCTGGACTTCGTATTCCACGGTGGTTCAGGTTCCACTCTGGAAGAGATCCGCGAGTCCATCTCCTACGGCGTAGTGAAGATGAACATCGACACCGACACCCAGTGGGCAACCTGGGAAGGTCTGCTGAACTTCTACAAGAAGAACGAAGCTTACCTGCAAGGCCAGCTGGGCAACCCGGAAGGCGCCGACAAGCCGAACAAGAAGTACTACGATCCGCGCGTATGGCTGCGTGAAGGTCAGACTTCCATGATCGCTCGTCTGGAGAAAGCATTCTCCGACCTGAACGCCATCGACGTACTGTAATTCGTTACAGCACCTTGATTGCATGAAAAGGCGCCCTTCGGGGCGCCTTTTGCATTTCTGTGATCCGTGGTAGCTGGTTTGCCGTGCCTTAGCTGGGTATTATCGAAACAAGTTTGCTTATTTTATTAAACAATTTGCAACAAGGCAGGATGCTGAACATGCAGGCAGGAAAGCACATCGGATATCAGGAGCACGCGGCCTCCTACTACGCCGCGACCCGCAACGATCCGCAGCAGTGGCCGGAACTCGAGGCCGAGTTGAACGCGGATGTCTGCATTATCGGCGGCGGTTTTACCGGTCTCAACACCGCCATCAACCTGGCTGATGCAGGCTACAAGGTGGTGCTGCTGGAGGCCAACCGTATCGGCTGGGGCGCTTCCGGGCGCAACGGTGGTCAGCTTATTCGCGGTATCGGCCACGATACCAGCCAGTTTGCCCGCTGGATTGGTGAGGATGGGGTGCGCGATCTCGACCTGATGGGGCTGGAGGCGGTGCAGCTGGTACGCGAGCGGGTCGAGCGTTTCAATATCGAGTGCGACCTCACCTGGGGTTACTGCGACCTTGCCACCCGTCAGCGCCATCTGGCAGGTTTCGAAGAGGATCTCGACCATCTGGCGAGTCTGGGCTATGAGCACGAACTCAAGCTGGTCCCGCGGGAAGATATCCATAGCGTGGTGGGGTCGGATCGCTATATCGGCGGCCTCATCGACATGGGCTCCGGCCATCTCCATCCCCTCAATCTGGCGCTCGGCGAGGCGCGCGCCGCCGCCAGCCTCGGGGTTTCCCTGTTTGAACACTCCAGAGTGACCCATATCGATTACGGCAAGCAGCTTGAAGTGACCACCGCCCATGGCCGGGTCACTGCCGACTATCTGGTGATCGGCTGCAACGCCTATCTCAATGACCTCAATCCGGAGCTGGGAGGGCGGGTGCTGCCGGCCGGTTCCTACATTCTCGCCACCGAGGTGCTGGATCGCCGCTTGCGCCAGCGCTTGCTGCCGCAAAACATGGCGGTGTGCGATCAGAACGTGGCGCTCGACTACTACCGTCTCTCCGCCGATGGTCGTCTGCTGTTTGGCGGCGCCTGCAACTACTCGGGAAGGGATCCCCGCGACATCAAGGCCTTCATGTTGCCCAAGCTGCTGCGGGTATTCCCCGAGCTGGCTGGCACTGCCATCGAGTTTCAGTGGGGCGGGATGATCGGGATTGGCGCCAACCGGCTGCCGCAGATTGGCCGCTTGAAGGCTCACCCCAACGTGCTCTATGCCCAGGCCTACTCGGGGCATGGCCTCAACGCCACCCATATGGCGGGCAAGCTGGTAGCCGAGGCGATCCGCGGCGAGAGCCGGGGTTTCGATCTCTTTGCCAGCGTGCCTCACATCACTTTCCCGGGTGGCCCGGCGCTGCGCTCTCCGCTGCTGGCTCTGGGAATGTTGTGGCACCGGATGAAGGATATCTTCTGACTCCGATTGTCAGCCTGTGCAGTGATGGCTGAACTAAGCCCCCTTGCCAGTTCTTGTTTATAGCGGGCTAGCACTATCGTTCCGCCCGATAGACCAAAAGATGCATTCGCGCCAATCTCGTCCGGTTGGCGCTATCTTTTAGGTGTGAGAGCGGTTATCTGCCAAGGGGCAAGGGGTTGTCAGATTGCCGGAATATTTGCCGAGAAAGGGCCGAGGACGGGGAGAGGAGGGCCAAGATGGAGATAAATGTGGTCGCGTCAGGCGGGCTCAGCCCGCTGGCGCAACGGCAGGGTTCTCCCGCCGTGCAGGCACTGGAGCGGGCTGTGACCTCACCATCAACGGGCAGTGGCAGCCGTATGGTGCGCGACCTTGGCGCTGTGCTGGACGAATTGGGGCTGTCACCGCAAGGGGAGAGCCGCGGCGGGGGCACTGTTTCAATCAGGGATTCGCTGGAAGCGTTCATCAACACCATGATGGGCTCCCTGCAACAGCAGCAGGAGCAACAGTTGGTATTGCAGCAACAACAGCGGCAAGAGCAGGAACAGCGCAAACTCGCCATCGCCGACAGCAGCGAAAACCCGCTCAAGCGGGATCTGGAGCGCCTGCTGGAGACGCTGGATCAGCAGGGCGGACAGGAAAAAGAGAGCGAGCAAGGAGCCGAGCGTGAAGCGGTCAACCCCTTGCAGAACCAGCTGACCAAGCTGCTGGAGAGCAGTGGTGCGGCAGAGAGCGGGGTCACCCTCAAGGAGGTGCTGTCAGGGTTGGCCAGCAAGCTGCCGAACGAACCTGCCGAGCGAAAAGGGTATCGGGTCGATACCCAGGTTTGAGCAGGTTGGCAACGGCAGGAGCGTCGTTGCAGAGCATAAGGGGCGGAAAGCGCTTTATTGGGCCGGTTCGGCCAGCCGCCAGCCCTGTTCGTCCTTCATCATCCACACCTCTGCCTCTTGTGGCAGCACCTGGCCCGCCTCGAACGCGCCATATTTTCGCTCGAGCTCCATCAGCCCCATCTCCTGCTGGAAGGGGCCAACCCGGTCGTAGACCAGGTCCTCGTCGTGCAACACCTGCAACTGATCGAGCCCCTGCTTGAAGTGGAGCTGGTAACTCACCTTGACCAGATAGACCCCCTCCATCCGCTCCTCCTTGCCGAGGATGGTGAAGTCGCTGATATCGAACAGGTTGGCGTCTGTCTCGGCCAGCAGCTTGGCGGTGACCTGCTGGCGGATATCCTCTTCACCGGGCCCTGCACTGCAGCCATAAAGCCAGAGGGCTAGCAGGGGGATGAACCACTTTTTCATCAAAACTCCGGACAAGTGCAAAACGAGAGGGGCGATTGTGCCACGCGAATGCGCGGCGGCAAACCTCGGCTCACGGTTCCAGTGAACGTTCCAGCACGATGGCCTCGGCCCGATAACCAGCCAGCTCGCGGCGATAGCACTCGGTGAAGCCTCTGCGCAGCCAGAAGGATAGAGCACTCTCATTGCTGGCAATCACTGACAGGCGAAGCCGGGTAGCCCCCCATGAGCTTGCCAGCGTGCAGGCGTGAAGATAGAGCGACTGACCACGGCCACTCCCTTGCCAGGGTTCCCCCACCAGTAACAGACCCAGATAGGCGGTGTCTGGATTGGGGTAGCCGCGCAGCAGATCAATGACAGCGGTGAGTTCTCCCTGCTCCCAGCGGCCGATGAGATGTTTGTCGGAGAGAGGCAGGCCGGATGGGCAGGCGACAAGTTCCTCTTCTCCTGCCCGTGCAGAGAGAGGGTCATTGCTCACCGCCGCCTGATAGGAGGGGGCCTGCTCGAACAGCCGCTGCAAGGCAGGTGAATCGCTTGTCTGCAGCCGACGCAACTCAGTGTGCATCACTTACCATCTCGAGATGTTTGGCAAAGGGGATAGGCCCCATAAAACCGGTGACCCGCTGCCCTGACAGCTCCTTGCCCTCGCGGTCGAAGAAGATGAGGGTCGGCAGTCCGAGCACATTGAGGCTGTTGAGCAGCTCGATATCGGCATCGTCGTTGGCAGTGACGTCTGCCTGCAGCAGAACCATCTGGCCGAAACGCTCGCGTACTGCCGGGTCGCTGAAGGTCTTGTGCTCGAACTCCTTGCAGGCGACGCACCAGTCGGCGTAGAGGTCGAGCAGCACCGGCTTACCGCGGGCGGCGGCCAGCTGCACCTTGAGATCATCCAGCGTCTTGACGCGGATAAACCGCGGCGCCGTTTGACCGACATCCGCCGTGATGGCAGCAGGGGTGGCCGGTTGCAGCAGATCCTTGCCCACCACCACGGCGCTGATCATCGCCAGCAACAGCACGAAGCCGCGCACGCTTTTGGCCACCGAGTGGGGCTGATGCTGGTTGTGGTGATAGAGGTAGCCGCACAGCAGCAGCCCCCAGCCGAGCCAGGCGAGAGTGGCAATCTGATCGCTCCAGAGCCGTGACAGCAGCAGGATCGGCACTGCCAGCAGGGCAAAACCAAACAGCTGCTTGATCACATCCATCCAGGCGCCCGCCTTGGGCAGCAGCTTGCCACCCGAGGTGCCGAGCAGCAGCAGCGGCAGGCCCATCCCCAGTGACAGCGCATAGAGCGCCGCCCCGCCGAGCCAGAGATCGCCGCTCTGGGCCACGTAGATCAGCGCCCCCGAGAGCGGCGCCGTGGTGCAGGGGGAGCAGACCAGCCCGGAGATCATCCCCATGATGGCGACCCCGACTACCGAGCCGCCCTGCTGGCGGTTGGAGAGGCCGGAGAGACGGGTTTGCAAACTGCTCGGCAGTTGCAGGGTATAGAGTCCGAACATGGAGAGGGCCAGCAGCACGAACATCACCGAGAGGGCGATCAGCACATAGGGGTGTTGCAGCGCCGCCTGGAATTTCAGACCCGCCGAGGCCACTACCAGTCCGAGCAAGGTGTAGGTGACCGCCATCCCTTGCACATAGACCAGGGAGAGCAGGAAGGCGCGACCTGTGGAGAGGCGATGGCCAGCACCGGCGATGATGCCGGTCAGGATTGGGTACATGGGGAAGACGCAGGGGGTGAAGGCGAGCCCCAGCCCCAGCGCGAAGAAGGCGACGATGCTGAGCCAGAACCCCTGATGGCCGAGGGCGGAGGCCAGCTGATCCTGCTGGCTAACCGGTGCGACGCTTTGTGCCGTTTCAGCAGCGGATGCGGTGGTTGTCTTGACCAGCGGAGCCACATCGATCAGTTTGTCGGTCGGTGGATAGCAGAGGCCGTAGGTACAGCCCTGATAGCGCACCCGCAGGGTGGCATTTTCCCCCACCTCCTTTAGCGGCACCGCGATGCTCACCTGCTGGTAGTAGACCCGGGTCTTGCCGAAGAAGTCATCCTCGTGCTCGGTGCCTTCCGGCAGGGTCGGCTCGCTGAAGGTGAGGTTGTTCCCCTTGAAGCGCAGGCTATGGCGATAGAGGTAGTAGTCGTCGGCGATGTGGAGGGTTAGCAGCAGCTGATCGCCACGCTGTTCGCTCTTGATCTGAAAGGCCTCATCGACCTGCAAAAATTTGGGTTTGGCGTTGGCCTCAATGCCCAGCGAGCTGAGCAGGTCGGCGCCGCTGGCGTGGGCAGGGGCGCTGCCCACCGCTATCGTCAACAGGGCACAGAGCAGCAACAGGGGAGAGAGCAAGCGAGTGAATGTCATGAGGTCTCCCCATTGAGCCAGTCGAGATAGGCGGGTAGTCCGGCACTCACCGGCAGGGCCAGCAGCTCGGGCACCTCATAAGGGTGATTGGCTTGAATACATGCCTGCAGCTCGGCAAAGAGTGGCTGGCGGGATTTGATGACGAGCTGGATCTCGGTGGCGCGCTCCACCTTGCCTTGCCAACGATAGACAGAGGTAATGCCCGGCAGTTGATTGATGCAGGCGGCCAGCCGCTGGTTCAGCAGCTGTTCGCAGAGAAGGTCGGCACTGGTTTGATCTGGGCAGGTGCAGAGCACCACAATGGCGTCGGTCATAAAGCGGATCTTCACCTCGTTGGGGTAAACCGGGCAGGCGCCCTTGCCGTGTCATCCTTTTCTGCGGATGAAGGTGAAAAAAGCGCCTGAAAATCAGCGGCTACTATACCCCAGAGCCGCTTCAAATAGCATCTGTAGCCATTTGTGAGCCAGCGCCAAAAATTTGTGGGGGGCATGAGATAGACGCTGTCATGGGGACAGGGCAGAATGAGCGGGCTTGTTCCCAATTGACGTAAGGAAATGTATGACCCAACAGAATGAGCAGCAGAGAAACCGCATGTTGAGCCTGCTGCGCGAAGGTGAGCGCCGCATGTTGGTTCAATTGGCCGGGCTGCTGCGCACAACCGCCGATGAAATCAATGCCGAGCTGGAGAAAGAGGAGCTGATGGCCACCCTGGAGCAGCCCATTACAGTGGAGTATCTCAACGGCGTGGTGCAGCACCATCTGTTCGAGCGCAAACACAAGGGAGATATGGCGGTTGCCCAGCAGATCCTGAGCGATTATCAGAGCGAGCTGGAAGCGCTGCAGGCCGCTCAGGCCCAGCCTGAAGAGGCTGTCGCAACTGACGAGAGCGGCGAAGAGCTCAAGGCCCAGGCTTGAGCGACGGGCAGGCCTGAATCCTTACCTCTGAATCAGCCGGCCTGCCAGCGCTGATCCCTGTTGCGGCCCCATCATGTCTGCCATGATGGGGCCGTGTCGTTTCTTCTGTAGTCTTTCCTTGTTGCCCTTCATTTCTCGGTTTCAATCCAACGGATTCGTGCCTTAGCGCGCCTCTTGTTGCATGCCGTGCGGCACTTCGCGGGGGATGGGGAACACCTTGTCATAGCCCCAGTTGTAGACGAAGGCATAGATCAGGTAGAAGACGACGAAGCCCAGATCCAGCACCAGCGCCTCCAGCAGGCTGACGCTCAGCCACCAGGACATGACCGGCAGCGCGACGATCAGCAGACCGCCCTCAAAGCCGAAGGTATGCAGCACCCGTTGCCACAGGGTTTTGTGGGTATGGCCCTGATATTTGAGCAGCAGCTTGTCGACCCCGATGTTGTAGATGTAGTTCCAGACGGTGGCCAGCACCGAGAAGAACAGTGCCAGCGGGCCCATATGGTTGAGCCCGACCCCGGTAACCCAGCTGGCCAGCGGGGCGGCAATCAGCAGGCCAATGAATTCAAAGCCAATGGCATGGCGCAGGCGATCGTTACGGGTACGCATAAGTCACTCTCTCAATCAGATTTATTCACGGATTGCTGGTTAATCTATAGATCTTTAGCGATAGATTCATGTTGGTATCCATCGCTAAAATAGATGGATGAGAGAGCTTGCCGGAGGGCCATAGGATGACGCCATCACTGGAACAACTGAGGATCTTGCTGGCAGCCGCCGAAACCGGCTCGTTTTCCGCTGCCGCCCGCAAGCTGGGCAAGGCGCAGTCGGTAGTGAGCAGCGCCATCGCCAATCTGGAGATCGATCTGGCGCTCACCCTGTTTGACCGCAGCGGCCGCTATCCGCAACTGACGGAGGCGGGGGCCCGCATGGTGCAGGAGGCGGGGATCCTGCTGGCGCAGAGTGAACGATTGCAATCCATTGCCGGGGAGCTGGCGGCCGGGGTGGAGACGCGCCTCACCCTGGCCATCGATGATGACTCCCACCTGCCCTGGCTCGGCAGCCTGCTGGAGGAGTTCGCCACTCGCTACCCCACCGTGGAGCTGGAGCTGCTCTTCCCGCTGATGGAAGATGTGACCGAGATGCTGGTGACTGGGCGGGCCCAGCTTGGCATCAGTTATCAGAAGGTGCATCCCCAGCGGGAGATTGTCGCCCGTTCGCTGGGGGAGGTGACCATGCCGCTGGTGGTGTCACCGGATCATCCGCTGGCCCGCAAGCAGCCGCTGCGGGAGGTCGATCTGCAGGGAGCACGTCAGCTGATGGTGACCGGCCGACGGGAAGGGAGCGAGCGCCAGCGTTTTCGTATCTCGGCTCAGGTGTGGTGGGTCGAGGGGGATCTCGGGGTGCTGGAGCTGGTCAAACGGGGTCTTGGCTGGTCCGCTATTCCGGAATTTCTGCTGCATCAACCGCTGAAGCGGGGCGAGGTGGTGGTGCTGGAGCCCGACTTTATCGCCAGCCATGCGTTGGCGCTGGAGCTGCAGTGGCATCGCGCCCGCCCGCTGGGGCAGGCGGGGCGCTGGCTGAAGGAGGCACTGCTGGCGCGGGTGCCTCGCTAGCCGACCTTACTCGGTCAGGGCGTAAGGCAGGGGTTGCAGGGTGAGGCGGGAGCCTTCGTCCTGCTTGAGGCGGAATTGGGCGTCAGCCTCGGTATCCTTCGGCAGTACGGCGGTGAGCCACACCTGCCCGGCCTGTTGCCAGGCGTTGAGCACCATGCCGCTGCGGCGCCAGTTGTCACCCAGTTGCAGCTCCAGGGTATCGCCGCTGGCAACTGGCTCGCCGGTAGTCCCCGCCAGCAGGAACAGGGCGCGGTTGTTGGCGCCGCGATACTTGGCGCGGGCCACCGTCTCCTGCCCCATGTAGCAACCCTTGTTGAAGCTGATGCCGTCCAGTGCCTGCAGGTTGAGCATCTGCGGGATGAACTCCCCCTGATGCACCGCTTCCATGTGTGGCAGGCCCGCCTTGATCTCGAGCCCCCACCAGAGTGACTCGTCACCTTGTGGCAGGGCGTCGGCTTGCTGATTGCTCACCAGCAGCCAGCGATCCTGTTCAATCTTCACCGCCATGCCGCCGTCGATAAGACCGCTCTGCTCCAGACCAAACTGCGCGGCGATCCAGCCATCGCTGCCCGTACCGGCGATCCCGGTAGCGTGACGCTCATCGGCGGCGATCTCGACCTTGGAGAAGACGGCAAATTTCTTCAGCTCCGGCAACTGACGTTCCAACACTGAAGGGCTGGTCAGCAGCAGCAGACTGTCGTCGAGGCAGAGCAGGCGGAAATTGCTCCACAGCTTGCCCTTGGGATCACAGTGGCCACCCGGGGTCTGTTGCCCCGGTTGCAGGGCGTTGACATCACAGGTGACCTGACCTTGCAGATATTTGACGCGATCCTGGCCGCTGATACGGGTGATGGCCAGCTTGGTCAGGGGGAAGCGGGTCGGCTCGGCAGGAAAAACAGGTGGTTGCAGGCTCACGATGGTATTCCAGAGAGAAAGTATGTGAGCTGCATGGTAAAGACGTAACTAATGTTTGTCAGCCGGAAAATCCAGCTGGTACCATCCCCCGGTCTTTGTAAGGAGAGTGCCATGTTGAGCCCAGTTGAAAAATCCCGCCTGAAGTGGGCCTGCCGTCGCGGTATGCTCGAGCTGGATGTGATCTTTATGCCCTTTTTCGAACACGAGTTCGACTCCCTGAGCGAAGCCGATCAGCAGACCTTTATCCGCCTGCTGGCGAGCGACGATCCGGATCTGTTCAAATGGTGCATGGGTCATGGTGTCCCTGCCGATCCCGCATTTGCCGCCATGATCCCGATGATCCTGGAGCGCAATCAGGCGCGCCACGACCGCCAGGGGTAATACCGTGGAGCGGGTGATCATGAAGGTTCACCCCTCCCGCCATCAGCAATATTTGCTGGTGGCCCTCTTTCTGTTGCTGCTCTGGCCGGTGGCTGGCCTGATTGCCGGTTGGCAGTGGGCGCTGTTGCTGCCCGTCTGGCTGGTGGCGCTTTGGTTGAGCTGGCGGGCGCTCGCCGCGCCCCCGTTCGAGCTTGTCTGGGATGGCCAGTGGCTACAGTGGCAAGGTCGTCGCTATCAGCTTGACAAGAACAGTCGCATTCTGCCCGGCGCGCTCAGGTTGACGCTTTGTCCCGA
The DNA here is from genome assembly GCF_049173895.1 of Aeromonas sp. 602200. NCBI lineage: Bacteria > Pseudomonadati > Pseudomonadota > Gammaproteobacteria > Aeromonadales > Aeromonadaceae > Aeromonas > Aeromonas sp. 602200. The sequence goes on along the minus strand of NZ_JAAKSL010000022.1, from coordinate 29,661 downwards.
GCCGGAAGGCTCTGAATCGGCGTCGCCACGGCAACTGTGGCTCTTCTCCGACGCCCTTCCCCCCGAACATTACCGCCTGCTGGCGCGAGCTATCCACTTTCTGCCGTCCCGACGTTGACGCCTGCTTCCCTGATAACCAGGCGCTGATTTATCGCGATAAGCTGTTGCCATGTGGCTGGCGACACTCTTTTTGTGGCTGAAAAGCGGTTGAAAACAAGTGACCCCGCCATGGCGGGGTCACTGATTGGTGCAACGCTTTACGGGAAGGGGGATTAATCCCGCTCCGGGGTCAGCACAGTCGGTTTGGAGTCCGGCAGCATATCCGGATAATCCAGGTTGTAGTGCAAGCCGCGAGACTCCTTGCGCTGCAGGGCGCAGTTGACGATAAGCTCGGCCACCTGCAGCAGGTTGCGCAGCTCCAGCAGGTTGTTGGAGACACGGAAGTTGGCGTAGTACTCCTGCACCTCCTGCTTGAGCAGGTCGATACGGCGCTTGGCGCGGGCCAGGCGCTTGTTGGTACGCACTATCCCCACGTAGTCCCACATCATCAACCGCAGCTCGTGCCAGTTGTGCTGGATCACCACCAGTTCGTCGGAATCTTCCACCTTGCTCTCGTCCCACACCGGCAGGCGCGGCGGCTCCACGCTCATCGGCAGCTTGGCCAGAATGTCGGCCCCCGCCTGATGGGCATAAACAACGCATTCCAGCAGGGAGTTGGAGGCCATGCGGTTGGCGCCGTGCAGACCGGTGTAGGTCACTTCACCGATGGCGTAGAGACCGGGGATATCGGTCTGGCCGTTGTTGTCGATCATCACGCCACCACAGGTGTAGTGGGCAGCCGGCACGATGGGCATCGGCTCCTTGGTGATGTCGATTCCGACTGCAAGGCAGCGCTCATAAATGGTCGGGAAGTGCTTGATGATGAAGTCGGCCGGTTTGTGGCTGATATCCAGATACATGCAATCCGCCCCGAGCCGCTTCATCTCGTGGTCGATGGCGCGGGCGACGATGTCGCGCGGCGCCAGCTCGGCCCGCTCGTCAAACTCCGGCATAAAGCGGCTGCCGTCCGGGCGGCGCAGATAGGCCCCCTCGCCACGCAGCGCTTCGGTCAGCAGGAAGTTGGGGTCATCGGGGTGGAACAGACTGGTGGGGTGGAACTGGTTGAACTCCAGGTTCGCCACCCGGCAACCGGCCCGCCATGCCATGGCGATGCCATCGCCAGAGCTCACATCCGGGTTGGAGGTGTACTGGTAGACCTTGGAGGCGCCGCCGGTCGCCAGTGCCACGAAACGGGCGCGGATCACCTCGACCTGTTCGGCGTTGCGGTTCCAGACGTAGGCGCCCAATACCTTGTTGCCCGGCAGGTTGAGCTTGCGGGTGGTGATGAGGTCGACCGCGTTGAAGCGCTCCATCAGCTGGATATTGGGGTGGGCACGAACCTGATCGATCAGGGTGAGCTGCACCGCCTTGCCGGTGGCATCCGCCGCGTGGAAGATGCGGCGATGGCTGTGGCCCCCTTCACGAGTCAGGTGGTACTGGGACTCGCCGTCGGCGTTCTCCTCCTGATCGAAGGGGACCCCTTGCTGAATGAGCCACTGGATGGATTCGCGGGCGTGGCGTGCGGTGAACTCGACCACTGCCGGGTCACACAACCCGGCGCCCGCGTTGAGCGTGTCGCTCACGTGGGATTCGATGCTGTCGGTTTCGTCGAAAACGGCAGCGATGCCTCCTTGCGCATAGAAAGTGGCCCCTTCACTGATGGGCCCCTTGCTCAGAACCAGGACTTTGGCGTGGTCTGCCAATCGCAACGCGAGGGACAAACCAGCGGCACCGCTGCCAATGATCAGTACATCGCAAAGGTATTCAACACTTGCTTTCATAAGTATCATTGGCCTGGATTAAGAACTGGCACCATGGTAGCCCAAGCGAGGGCGAGGATGCAGCCTGCATCACATTTTTTTCAATTGAAGCGAACTTTCTCTGATTCTCCCTGTCTGAACTTGTGCGCTTAGGAAGGGCCGGAAAAGAAAAACGATAACCTGATGGGGGTTTTACGGCTCTGATGAGCGACCAGAATCTACTGGACGAACAGCTGGTTGAACGGGTCCAGCGCGGCGATAAAGCAGCTTTCAACCTGTTGGTAAAAAAATACCAGCATAAGGTGGTCAACCTGGTTGCCAGGTATGTCAACAATCCCGGTGATGTGCCCGATGTGGCGCAAGAGGCCTTTATAAAAGCCTACCGTGCATTGCCGACATTCCGTGGCGAAAGTGCTTTTTACACCTGGTTGTACCGAATTGCCGTGAACACGGCGAAGAATTATCTCACCTCCCAGGGGCGCAGGCCGCCCAGCAGTGATGTGGAGGCTGACGAAGCGGAGTCTTATGGTGGTGGTGAAGCCTTGCAAGAGGTCTCAACCCCCGAAAACCTGGCGCTGACTGACGAGATCAAACGCACCGTGTTTTCAGCCATAGAGGCATTGCCGGAAGACCTGAGGACAGCTATCACCCTTCGCGAACTGGAAGGGCTGAGCTACGAAGAGATTGCCGAAATCATGGATTGCCCTGTGGGTACGGTCAGATCCCGTATCTTCCGGGCGAGGGAAGCAATCGATAAAAAGCTGCAACCTCTGATCGAGAATTAACTGGGGAAAGACGGGTTAACTTATGGCAAATAAAGAGCAAATCTCTGCCCTGATGGATGGTGACCTGAGTGACGCAGAGGTACTGAACGAGCTGGAGATGGACTCCGACTTGCAAGATACCTGGGGTCGTTACCACCTGATCGGCGATGCCATGCGGGGTGACCTGCCGGTCAATCTGCAACTGGATCTCAGTGACAGCATCATGGCTGCGCTGGAGGATGAGCCCACCATACTGGCACCCAAGCCGGTCGAGACGGCTCCCGTGCTGCAACCTGCCGTTGCACCGGTCAAGACAGATTCTAATGTGGTTCCGTTGTTCCGCCGTGTCGGTCAGCAGCTGGGTCAATATGCCATTGCGGCATCCGTGGCCGCTGCCGTTATCTTCGGGGTGCAGCAGTATCAGGGGCAGGATGGCGTTCCGGCCAATCCGGTGCTCAATACCATTCCAATCGGTGGCAGTGCGGCGCCTGTGAGTGTTCACTATCCGCAACAGGAGGGTGCCCGTGCCCGTCAGCAGGGGCTGACCGAACAGCAGATGCAGGAGCAGCGGGAGCGGATTAACGCCTTCCTGCGTGACCACCAGTTGCAGCAGCGCCTGTTGCAAGACAGACAGATCCAACAATAACGAATTGTCAGGGATACAAACGTGCGCCAGTCCAGCCGTATTTTGCTGGCCTCTCTCCTGCTGATCAGTGCCAAGGCCTCGGCCGACGATAAGTCGGCCGAGGCCTTGTTGCAGCAGATGCAGAGTGCCGTGCAGCAACAGAATTTCGAGTTGTCCATGGTCAAGGCCCGTCAGGGGCGTCTTGAACCGATCCGGATCAGCCATGCCGTGATCAACGGCAAAGAAGTGGCCCACCTCAGTTACCTTGACGGCAAGGCGATCGAGTATCTCCAGCGTCAGAACGAGTTCACCTTTTTCGAGAACAGCCATGATCCCTACACCTTGAAGGATGCCCGCTTCCCCGGCATCTGGTCGACCCTGGTGAAGATGCCGCTGGCGCAGGTGCTGGAGAGCTATGATCCTGTGCTGGCCGGCCGCAGCCGTGTCGCCGGTGTGGTGGCACAGGTGGTGAGGCTGGTGCCTAAAGAGGCCGATAAATATGGTTTCGTGCTCTGGATTGACGAGCAGAGCCACTTGCTGTTGCGGATCGACATGGTCGAGCGGGAAGGCAATCTGGTGGAGCAGGTACTCGGTGTCGAGCTGGATCTGCAGAGCAAACCGGCCCCCTGGCTGGTGAAGCTGGCCAACAGCAAGCAGCCCCCGGCGCTGGCGCTGGAGGATGCCTATCCGGCGCCGCAACAGCAGTTGAACTGGCAGATCACCTGGCTGCCCGATGGCTTCAAGGTGCTGTCGCAAGACCGGCACCAGCTGGTGACCACCAGTATGCCGGTGGACTATATGATGCTCTCCGACGGGCTGGTGGATCTCTCGGTCTATGTCTCCCGGGTCGATCCCAAGCAGGCGGTGCGCCAGCAGCTGATCCGCCAGGGGGCGACTTCGCTGGTGAGCTATGTCAACGAGGTGGGGGTCGAGATCACCGTGGTCGGCGAGGTGCCTGCCGAAACCGCCAAGCGCATCGCCGAGTCGGTCCAGCCGCTGGCCCGCAACGAAGCGGTGCAGTAACGGGGGATGCGGGGTTCTTCCCCGCTTGCCGAGCGTGGCGAGTCGTGGTCAGATCCCCTGATTGTGTGAACCCGAGGTGTTGCCGTGAATGAGATGAGTGAAGAGCTGGCGACCGTGGTGGCCATTGAGGGTGACCATGCCTGGGTGGAGTACGAGCGTCGCTCCGCCTGCAGTGGTTGTCAGCAGCAATCCAACTGCGGTACCGGCACCGTGGCCAAGGCGTTTCCCCTGAAAGCTCCCCGCTTGCGGGTCAGGCTGACCGCCGAGGTGCGGGTTGGCCAGCAAGTGAGGCTCGGTATCCCGCAGGAGAGCCTGCTGCGCGGGGCCGCGCTGGTCTATGTGCTGCCGCTGTTCTGCCTGCTGGCGAGTGCTCTGCTGGGGCAACTCTGGTTGGCGCCGCTGCTCTCTGGGGGGGAGGGGATTACCATTCTTGCCTCTCTGCTGGGTGGCGCTGGCGGCTTTTTACTGGTTCGTTACTTTTCCGGCCGGCTTGATGAGGGGCGTTATGGCCCCCGCATGCTCGGCGTTGTGGTTCCCGTCCGTACCCTCTCCTGACTGAACAGGCGCTATTTCACTGGCGTTGGCGACTAAAGAATGGCCGTCAGCCGGGTTATCCAGTAAAATCGCGCCTCCATAACCGACCTTAAACCAATTTTGAGTGACTCTTGCTCGATGAAACACATTCGTAACTTTTCGATTATTGCGCACATCGACCACGGTAAATCGACCCTGTCGGACCGTCTGATCCAGACTTGCGGTGGCTTGTCCGACCGCGAGATGCAGGCTCAGGTGCTTGACTCCATGGATCTGGAGCGCGAGCGCGGCATTACCATCAAAGCACAGAGTGTGACCCTGAACTACCAGGCACAAGACGGTAACACCTACCAGCTGAACTTTATCGACACCCCGGGCCACGTGGATTTCTCCTACGAGGTCTCCCGCTCTTTGGCGGCCTGTGAAGGGGCGCTGCTGGTGGTGGATGCCGGCCAGGGGGTTGAGGCACAGACTCTGGCCAACTGCTACACCGCCATGGAAATGGATCTGGAAGTGGTGCCGGTGCTGAACAAGATTGACCTGCCGGCCGCAGAACCCGAGCGGGTTGCCGAGGAGATCGAAGACATCGTCGGTATCGACGCGGTCGATGCGGTGCGCTGCTCAGCCAAGACTGGTCTGGGTGTTGATCTGGTGCTGGAAGAGATCGTCGCCAAGATCCCGGCGCCGGAAGGTGACCCGGATGCCCCGCTGCAGGCGCTGATCATCGACTCCTGGTTCGACTCCTATCTGGGCGTTGTCTCTTTGGTGCGGATCAAGAACGGTTCCCTGAAGAAGAACGACAAGATCAAGGTGATGAGCACCGGTCAGGTGTGGGGTGTCGATCGTATCGGTATCTTCACGCCCAAGCAGGTGGATACCCAGGGTCTGGGTTGCGGCGAGGTAGGTTGGGTTGTCTGCGGTATCAAGGACATCCACGGCGCGCCGGTGGGCGATACCCTGACTCAGGCCAAGAACGGTGCCGACAAGGCGCTGGCCGGCTTCAAGAAGGTGAAGCCGCAGGTTTATGCGGGTCTGTTCCCTATCTCCAGCGATGACTACGAGTCGTTCCGTGACGCCCTCGACAAGCTCTCCCTGAACGATGCCTCCCTGTTCTTCGAACCTGAGAGCTCTACTGCGCTGGGCTTCGGCTTCCGTTGTGGCTTCCTCGGCATGCTGCACATGGAGATCATTCAGGAGCGTCTGGAGCGTGAATACGATCTGGATCTGATCACCACGGCTCCGACCGTAGTCTACGAGATCGAGCTGACCGACGGCTCCACCATCCATATCGACAGCCCGGCCCAGATGCCTGCCATCACCAGCATCAAGGAGATGCGCGAGCCGATCGCCGAGTGTCATATCCTGCTGCCGCAGGAGTACATGGGCAACGTGATCACCCTCTGTATCGAGAAGCGTGGCGTGCAGACCAACATGGTCTATCACGGCAAACAGGTGGCACTGACCTATGAAATCCCGATGGCGGAAGTGGTGCTCGACTTCTTCGACCGTCTGAAGTCCACCAGTCGCGGTTACGCCTCGCTGGACTACGGCTTCAAGCGTTTCGAAACCTCCGACATGGTCCGTCTGGACATCATGATCAACGGTGAGCGCGTCGATGCCCTGGCCATCATCACCCACAAGGACAACGCCCAGTATCGCGGTCGTCAGGTGGTGGAGAAGATGCGCGAGCTGATCCCGCGCCAGATGTTCGATATCGCCATTCAGGCGGCCATCGGCAACCAGATCATCGCACGCAGCACCGTCAAGGCTCTGCGTAAAGACGTAACCGCCAAGTGCTACGGTGGTGACGTGAGTCGTAAGAAGAAACTGCTGAACAAGCAGAAAGAAGGTAAGAAGCGGATGAAGTCCCTCGGCCGTGTCGACGTGCCGCAGGAAGCCTTCCTCGCGATTCTCCACGTCGGAAAGGATTAATAGATGGCAAGCACGTTTTCCCTGATCCTGGTGGTGGTCTGCGCGATCACCGGTGTTATCTGGTGTCTGGACAAGATGATTTGGTCCAAGCAGCGCGCCGCCAAGATTGCCGTGGCTCGTGCCCATGGCGGTGCCCACCTGGATGAGAAGACCCTGGCCAAGGTCGCCCCCGTGCCGGTCTGGATTGAGCAGACCGCCGGGGTCTTCCCGGTCATCACCTTTGTGCTGATCCTGCGTTCGTTCATTTTTGAACCGTTCCAGATCCCGTCAGGTTCCATGATGCCCACCCTGCTGGTGGGCGACTTCATCCTGGTGGAAAAATTTGCCTATGGTCTGCGGGACCCGGTGACCAACACCAAGTTCCTCGAGACTGGCGAGCCCAAGCGTGGCGACGTGGTGGTGTTCAAGTATCCCCTTGAACCGCGCGTTGACTACATCAAGCGGGTGGTCGGCATGCCGGGTGATCGGGTTATCTATCGCAACAAGGAGCTGATGATTCGGCCCAAGTGCGAGGAGCAGGAAGGGAAAACGTGCCCGGGCTTCAAGAAGCTCGACGTCAAGTTTGAACAAAGAGGCGAATTTACCCAGATGGGGATCCCCCTTGACCGCTATACCGAGCAGTTGGGTGATGTCTCCCACGAGACCCTGCGCAATCCGCTGATGCCCGACATGGTTGGCCGTTACTATCGCCAGCCCGGCACCTACCCCGACGAGTGGGTGGTACCGGAAGGCCAGTATTTCGTGATGGGCGACAACCGCGACAACAGCACCGACAGCCGCTTCTGGGGCTTTGTGCCCGAGCAGAATCTGGTCGGCAAGGCGGTCGCTATCTGGATAAGTTTTGAATTCGAGCGCGAAGAAGGCTCCCTGCTGCCAAGTTGGGTACCGACAGGTGTGCGCTTCAACCGCATTGGCGGAATCAAGTAAATGAATATCAAGATGAACAGACTGCAGTCCCGTCTCGGGCATGTCTTTGCGGATCTGGAACTGCTGACCCGGGCGCTGACTCACCGCAGCGCCGGTTCCCGTCACAATGAACGACTGGAATTTCTGGGTGACTCGATTTTGAGTCTGGTGATTGCCGACGATCTCTTCCACCGCTTCCCGCAAGCGGCGGAAGGGGATCTCAGCCGGATGCGCGCCACCCTGGTGCGTGAGAAGACCCTGGCCGAACTGGGCCGGGAGTTTGACCTTGGTGATCACCTGATCCTCGGCCCCGGCGAACTCAAGAGCGGCGGTTTTCGCCGCGAATCCATTCTGGCCGATACGGTCGAGGCGGTGATCGGTGCCGTCTATCTGGATACCAATCTTGAGACGGTGCGGACACTGCTGCTGAGCTGGTATGCCAGCCGCCTGGAAGAGATCAAGCCGGGCATCGAGCAGAAAGATCCCAAGACCCGTCTGCAAGAAATTTTGCAGGGAAGCCGCAAATCCCTGCCGACCTACACCGTGACCAACGTCAAGGGCGAGGCCCACAATCAGGAGTTCACTGTCCAGTGTGACGTGGAAGGTCTGGATGGTCCTCTCGTCGGGGTCGGCACCAGCCGTCGCAAGGCCGAACAGGCCGCGGCGCAGCAAGCATTGGAAAAACTGTCATGACAGATACTACCTACTGCGGCTTTGTCGCCATCGTGGGCCGCCCGAACGTGGGCAAGTCCACCCTGCTCAACAAGCTGCTTGGCCAGAAGGTCAGCATTACCTCGAAGAAACCCCAGACCACCCGTCACCGGATTTTGGGGATCGACACAGAGGATAACTACCAGACCATCTATGTAGATACCCCGGGTCTGCACATTGAAGAGAAACGGGCCATCAACCGCCTGATGAACCGCGCCGCCACCAGTTCGCTGGGGGACGTGGCCATGGTGGTATTCATGGTGGACGGTACTCACTGGACCAAAGATGACGAGATGGTGCTGGGCAAGTTGCGCAATCTCAAGTGCCCGGTGGTGCTGGCGGTCAACAAGATCGACAACGTCAAGGAGAAGGAGGAGCTGCTTCCCCACCTCGAGTGGCTGGGCCAGCAGATGAACTTCGCCCATATCCTGCCCATCAGTGCCCAGAAGGGTACCAACGTGGAGAAGATCCGCGAGTGGGCCAAGCCGTTGCTGCCGGAAAACGTCCACTTCTTCCCGGAAGATTACGTGACCGACCGCTCCTCACGTTTCATGGCCTCCGAGATCATCCGCGAGAAGCTGATGCGCTTCACCGGTGAGGAGCTGCCCTACTCGGTGACGGTGGAGATCGAGCGCTTCAAGGTGGAAGAGAGCGGTATCTATCACATCCATGGCCTCATTCTGGTCGAGCGCGATGGCCAGAAGAAGATGGTCATCGGCAACAAGGGCGAGAAGATCAAGACCATCGGCACCGAAGCGCGCCTCGATATGGAACGGCTGTTCCAGAACAAGGTGCACCTCGAGCTGTGGGTCAAGGTCAAATCCGGCTGGGCCGATGACGAGCGCGCCCTGCGCAGTCTTGGCTACGGTGACGATTAAGTGGCGCTGACTGATTGCTGACCCCGGCTTTCGTCATCCATAGCCGGCCCTATCGTGAGACCAGCCAGCTGGTCGAGGTATTCACTCAGGATAGTGGCCGCTTTACCCTGGTGGCTCGCGGTTCTCGCGGGCCACGCTCCCCTCTCAAGGGGCTGCTGCAACCTTTTACCCTGCTGACCATTGCCTGGCGCGGCAAGGGGGATCTCAAGAACCTCACCCAGGTCGAATGCCCCGACCACTCCCTGCGACTCGGTGGCGATCGCCTCTTCTACGGCCTCTATCTCAACGAGCTGGTCTACTACCTGCTGGAAGCCCACACCCCGTTTCCAGAGGTGTTCGATGCCTATGCCCGTGCCATCATGGCGCTGGCTGACGGCGAGACGCCGGAGCTACCGCTGCGTCGCTTCGAGTTTCTGCTGCTGCAGGCGCTCGGCTATGCGGTGGATTTCGAATACACGGCGGATGACGAGTCGCCCATCGAGCCGACCCTGCTCTATGGCTTCGAGCGTGAATTGGGCTTTGTTGCTTGCGAGCGGGCGCCGGATCCCCGTACCCTGTTTCTCGGTGCCCACCTGCTCGCCTTTGCCGAGGGACGTTTCGATACCCCTCCCTTGCTGCAGGCGGCCAAACGTTTCAGCCGACTGGCGCTGCAACCCTATCTGGGCAAACGCCAGTTAAAGAGCCGGGAGCTGTTTTTAAAACGCAAAGCCAGCATCCAAGGCTGACACAGATTACAGACATACGGATATTGGCGCGGGGTGATTCGCTGACCGCGCAGTCAACAGATGAAGCCTTTCAAGGAGTTCTCAATGAGTGAAATCTATCTGGGTGTGAACATTGACCATATTGCCACCCTGCGCAACGCCCGTGGCACCCAGTATCCGGATCCGGTACAGGCCGCCTTCGTGGCCGAACAGGCCGGGGCTGATGGCATCACAGTGCATCTGCGAGAAGATCGCCGCCACATCACTGAGCGCGACGTGGAGATCCTGCGCCAGACCATCCAGACCAGAATGAACCTGGAGATGGCAGTGACCGAAGAGATGATCGGCATCGCCTGCCGCATCAAGCCCCACTTCGTCTGTCTGGTGCCGGAGAAGCGCACCGAGGTGACCACCGAGGGCGGTCTGGACGTGGCCGGTCAGCTGGCCAAGGTGACTGACGCCGTGGCTCGCCTCTCCGCGGTAGGGGCTCAGGTATCCCTCTTTATCGACGCCGATCCCATCCAGATCGATGCGGCCGCCGAGAGTGGCGCCCCCTTTATCGAGATCCACACTGGCCGTTACGCCGATGCAACTACCGATGCCGAGCGCAACGCCGAGTTCAAGCGCATCGCCGCCGGTGCCTCCTATGCCGCTGGCAAAGGCTTGAAGGTCAATGCCGGCCACGGCCTGCACTACCACAACGTCAAGGCCATCGCCGCCATCCCCGAGCTCTATGAGCTCAACATCGGCCACGCCATCATCGGCCGCGCCGCCTTCGACGGTCTGGCCAAGGCGGTCAGCGATATGCGCCTGCTGATGCAGGAAGCCCGTCAGGGGATCTGATGGTTCGGGCACTGGCAACGCACAGTGGCCATATGAAACAAAAGGGACGCCATGGCGTCCCTTTTGTTGTTTCTGCCGATGGGAATATCGACAGCCGTCAGACCTGCTGCTGTGCCCATTTTCCCAGACGCTGCAGCGCCTCACCGAGCAGCTGGCGGGAGGTGCCTATGTTGATCCGCACATACTCTTCGCCATCGCTGACGTAGTGGGAGCCATCTTCGATGATGACCCCCGCTTCGACTGCCCACCTGCGGGTCACCTCGCTTGCGCTCATTCCGCTCCCTTTGGTATTGACCCAGACCAGATAGGAGGCATCCATCGGCATGACTTGGAAGTCGGGCAGGTTCTCCCTGAAGTAGCGCGCCAGAAGGGTGTAGTTTTCTCTCAGATAGAGATTCAAGTCAGCCAGCCACTCATCGCACTCGTTATAGGCGGTGATAATTCCCCAAAGCCCGAACACGTTGGGAGAGGTGATGGAGTTCTGCTCAAGGCGCGCTCTGAAGCTGTTTCTTATCTGCGGATTTGGAATGATGCTGTAGGAGGTTTTCAATCCGCCCAGATTGAATGCCTTGTTGGGCGAGCTCATCAGCATCATGTTGTTGCAGTAACGCTCCTCCAGCGCCAGAAAGGAGACGAACTCGCCATGGATGATGTGCTCGGCATGCACTTCATCGACCATCATCAACACCTGATGGCGCAGGCAGATGTCGGCAACGGCTTCCAGCTCGCCCTGACTCCATATCCTGCCCGACGGGTTGTGGGGTGAGCAGAGGAAGTAGATTTTGGGCTTGTGGCCAATGATCTGCTCCTCCAGCTTCGCCAGATCGATCCGGTATCGCCCCTTGCTCAGGGCTAACGGGTTGGTTACAACCTTGACCCCCTGCCTTTCGGCCGCCTTGGCAAAGGGATCATAGACAGGGGTGTTCATGATGATGCTGTCACCCGGCTGGCAGAATGCCTGCACCGTGTAATGCAGGGTCGAGACGGTGCCATAGGAGAGGGTGATCCACTCCCGCTCCACCGCGACCTTGTGGTGGCGGGCCTGGAAGTTGATGACCGCCTCGTAGAAATCATCGATGCAGTGGGTGTAGCTGAAGGTGCCCCAGCTGATGATTTCGCTGAACTTGCGAGCCACAGCCGGCGGTGATTTGAAATCCATATCGGCAATCCACATGGGAATGCTGTCTGCAGGAACGGGGCCAAAGCGGCTCTCGATCACTTTCATATCCCACTTGCGGCATTTGTCGCTGATGCGATCTGCCAGCTCGTCGAAACGGGAGGGGGGCAAGTCGGCAGAGGGGGTTGGGAGGCGCAGGGCCTCCCGATCTTTACAGGAGAGCATCGAGATTATCCTTCACGGTTTGAACCTGAGCGCCAATGATGACCTGCACGCTGTGCTCGTCGATTTTTACAACGGAGAGGGCGCCAGCCTGTTTCAGGATCTTCTCCTGCAGCTTGCCCATGTCGTGTACCACCAGTCTCAGCCGGGTGACGCAGTTGTCCAGGCTGACGATATTCTCCTTGCCACCGAGGGCACTCAGGATCACGGCCGGGTCGTGTTTCGCAATCTGGATATCATCGACCTCATCCCTGCCGGGGGTCTTGATGTCATATTTCTTGATGTACCAGTAGAAGACGGTGAAATAGATGGCAGACCAGATAAGGCCAATGGGAATTATCAGATACCACTTGGTTTGCCAGCCCTGCATGATGCCGAAAATAAGCAGGTCGAGTGCACTGCCATCGGTATTGCCGATGGTGACGCCACACATGGCCACCACAAAGAGCGCGGCGCCGGTCATAAAGACATGGAACAGATAGAGTACCGGCGCGACAAACAGGAACAGGAATTCGATGGGCTCGGAAATACCGGTCACGATAGAGACCAGTACCCCGGAGATAATCAGGCTCTTGATTCTGGTTCGATTGCTGGGCGTGGCTGCCATATACATGGCCAACGCTGCAGCAGGCAGACCGAATATAAAGGTCGGCATAAACCCTTGCGACAGGAAGGCGGTTGCTGCCGGGCTGATGGGTTCACCCGCTTTCAACTGGGCGAAGAAGATATTGAGCGCGCCGGAAATGGTTTCGCCATTGACCAGCTCGGTACCGCCTGCCGGGGTAAAGCGCACCATGGCCAGCATGATGTGGTGCAAACCGAGCGGTTTGAGCAGGTTGATGGCCACTCCGTAGAGGAAGGCACCAAAAGAGCCGGCAGAGATGATCATGTTGCCGACCGCAGTAATACCGAGCGCCACATAGTGCCAGAAGAGCGGCATGGCGAGACCGATCAGCGACATGACCAGCACGGTGATGATGGGCACGGAGCGCAAGCCGCTGAAGAACGAGAAGGCGTCGTGCAGTTTGAGGTTATAAAAACGGCGATGGATGAAGTAGGTTACGATCCCCGACACTATGCCACCCAGCACACCCATGGAGAGGGTCTGAACCCCCATCACCATGGCTTGCCCCGCCAGTTTGATATTTTCCGGCGAAGCCAGTTGATTGGTACTGGCGAGATAGAAGTTGATCCCGATATTCATCGCCATATAGCCGACGAAACCGGAATAGGCCGCGACACCCTTGTTCTTTTCGGTCAATCCCATCGGAATACCGATGGCAAACATGATGGGCAGATAGGTGAAGCCGAAGCTGCCTACGGTTGCCACCAGATTGAAGACGAGCTGGGTATATTCCCCACCAAGAAAAGGAAAATTATCTATGGTGGAGGGGCTGGTAATGGATGACCCCACCCCCAGCAGTAATCCCATGAATGCCATCAGAGAGACGGGAAACATGAATGTTTTCCCCAAACTCTGGGCAAATTCCCATACCTTATTTCGCAAGGATGCGCGAGCCATCATTATTATCTCCCAGACCTGTTACCGTAATTTTATTGTTATCAAATCTTGTTATTACTCATGCACATACGGATTTTCGCCTCGACAACTTCCTCCATGGCGGCCATGGCGGGTACCAGATACTGGCGCGGGTCGCTGGCATCCGGATGAGAGCCAAGGAATGCTTTCATTGCATCGGCGAAGGCTATCTTCAGTTCGGTCGCAACGTTGACCTTGCAGATCCCGAGTTCGATGCAGCGGCGCACATCGGCCTCCGGTACGCCGGAGGCACCGTGCAGCACCAGCGGAATATCCACCTGCTCGCGAATGGCGGCGAGGCGGGCGAAGTCCAGACGGGGCTCCTCCTTGTAGAGGCCGTGGGCGGTACCGATGGCCACCGCCAGCGAGTCGATACCGGTACGGCGGACAAACTCGGCCGCCTTGAGCGGGTCGGTAAATTTGGCATGAGCGGCATCGACGATGAGGTCATCCTCCTGACCGCCCAGCTGACCCAGCTCCGCTTCGACGCTGGCCCCCATGCGATGGCAGAAGGTCACCACGCTGCGCACCTTCTCGATGTTCTCTTCAAACGGAAAGTGCGAGGCATCGATCATGGCGGAGCGAATGCCCGCTTCGACCTTGTTGTGGATGTCCTGCTCGTCTTCGTGGTGATCCAGATGCAGCACCAGCGGGATACGGTACTCATGGGCCGCGGCCTGACAGATGGAGACCAGATACTCGACCCCGGCATGGCGATAGGTGCCCGGGGTGCCAGCCAAAATCACCGGAGAGCGCATGCGAGCGGCGGTGCGAGCCACCACCTGCACGGTTTCCAGGTTGTGGATGTTGAAAGCCGGTACGGCATAACCGTGGCGCTGGGCATCTTTGAGCATTTCATGGGAAGAGATCAGATACATAGTGACTCCTGAGCGTCCTGATTGACGCGAGATCCTGAGAAAAGGGAGGAGAGCTGGGTCGGGTTTATTTCCCGGCCAGCTACCCAGATGTGTTGTTGATTGAGTTCAGTGGTGAGAGCGAGCAGGTTGGCCTGTTTGCCAACCGCCAGTGAACCGAGGCGATCGGCAATGCCGAGCATCTTTGCTGGTGCCAGCGAGGCCATTGCGATGGCTTCATCGAGCGGCACATCCGCCAGCTGCACCATGTTGCGTACGGCGCCAAGCAGGGTGAGGGTGCTGCCCGCCAGACCGCCGGTTTCGGTGCGTACCACGCCGTTTTTCATCTCGACCCGATAGTTGCCAAGCAGATAGTGACCGTCTGGCATACCGGCGGCGCGCATCGCATCGGTGACCAAGAGCAGGCGCTGGCCGGCGCAGCAGTGACAGAGCTTGAGCACGCTCGGGTGGAGATGATGGCCATCGGCGATCAGCTCCAGCCAGGCTGCGGGATGGACAAGACCCGCACCGACCATGCCGGGTTCGCGGTGGTGCAGGCCGCGCATGCCGTTGAAGCAGTGCACCAGCCCGGAGGCGCCCGCTGCCAGCGCCGCCATGGTGGTGTCGTGATCCGCCGCCGAGTGGCCCAGCATCACCCGCACGCCGTTTGCGGCAAGATGGTGAATGGCCGCGATGGCGTTGGGCTTTTCCGGTGCCAGCGCGACCACCTTCAGGCTGCCGCGCGCGAGCTGTTGCAGGTGGGTCAGTTCGGCAATATCCAGCTCCCGAAACAGCGCCTGATCGTGGGCGCCCTTGTTGTCCGGCGTGAAGTAGGGCCCTTCCAGATAGCAGCCGAGCAGCTCGGCGCCCGGTATACCGCGGGCAACGCCATCGGCAATGCGGGCAAGGGCTTGCTCTATCTCGGGGAGTGGGGCGGTGACCGTGGTGGCAAGAAAAGCGCCGACCCCTTCTGCCGCCTTGGCCATCGACAAGGTAGCCAGGGCATTGCCATCGCTATCCATGACATCGACGCCGGCACCGCCGTGGACATGACCATCGATCAGCGCAGGCACCAGCAGCTCGACATCCCGTGCCGGATCGCCATCCGTGATGGGGGCGATGGCGGTGATGATGCCGCCTTCATGGGTGAGCTCCTGATGTTCCAGCCAACCCTGTTCGGTCAGCAGGCGACGGGCACGGATCCGTGAGGTCATTTAAATACCCTCCTCGACGAGAGCGGCATCTGCCTGACGTTCTTTACCCATCTCATCTGCTAGCGAGGTGAGCCCCCGGTGGCCGCAATCAAGGGCCTGCCGGCGGAATTCACGGGCGCTGAGGCCATCGCGCTCCAGCACCATCTCCAGCAGCAGTTGCAGGTTGGTACCGGTAATAACCTCCCGCTCTGGCTGGTGCAGTGAGAGGGTAGAGGCGACCCGAAACGGGGTGCCACCGAGCAGGTCGGTCAGGAAAACCACGCCATCCCCCTTGTCGACCTCAGTCAGTGCCGCTTCGCACTGCGCCTGCAGCAGGGCAGTGGTGGAGCTCTCGGGAAAGTCGATGGCGATAACCGCTTCCTGTTCGCCGAGGATCTGCAGCATGGCGCGCTCCAGACCGCTGGCGAAACCGCCGTGACCACAAATAATGATGCCCAACATAGTCAGTTCCTTTACTGCAAAGGGGGCCGGCTTGCTGCCGGCTCCGGATTAGAGGAAACCGGCGAACTTGCCGACGATACCGAGTACTACCGTGATGACGATGAGGCGCAGCGGGCTCCAGCCTTTGCGGATCAGGGCGTACATCGCCAAGGTGTAGAGCAGCGGCAGGAAGGCGGGCATCAGCTTGTCGAGCACATCCGCCTGCAGTTTGACGACTGCATCACCGGCAGTGATCTCCAGCGTGGTGCCAAGACGCACATAGGTGGCGACTAGTGCGCCGATCACCGTCATACCGACGATGGATGCGGCATGGCCCACCTTGCGGGTGTTGGCCTTAATGACCGGAATGGCCGCTACCCCCATGCGGTAGGCGTAGTGCGCCAGACCAAAACGCAGGCCGAAGTGGACCACGTTGAACAGCAGGAAGAAGACCACGGCACCCATGATGGAGCCTTGCAGCGCCAGATCTGCCCCTATGCCGCCGCAGATGGGGAGCAGGGTTAGCCAGAACATGGCATCGCCGATCCCGCCGAGTGGTGCACCGACGGCAATCTTGGTGCTCTGGATGCTGTTGACGTTCTGCTTGGAGCGCTCCATCGCCAGCACGATCCCCATCACGAAGGTGACCAGGAAGGGGTGGGTGTTGAAGAAGCCCATGTGCCCTTTCATGGCCCGGGAGAGATCCCGCGGATTGGTGTGGATCTTCTGCAGTGCCGGCAGCAATCCATAGAGCCAGCCGGAGGCCTGCATCCGCTCATAGTTGAAGGAGGCCTGCAGCAGCAGGGAGCGCCAGGCAAAGCGGTTGATATCCTGCTTGGTCAGCTCGGCGCCAAGCTGCTGATCTTCATAGGTGTCGTCGGATTGTGGCCGGGTATTGTGCGGTTCGGCGCTGGAGATGATCCGCGCAGCTGTGTTGTTAGATGCCATCTTCGGTTTCCTCCTGAACAGGACGAGCTTGCGGGGTGGTGGTGCGCATGAAGTCGATCAGGGCCATGGCCAGCGCGGCGGCGGCGATGGCCAGTACCGGCAACTGGAGCCAGGCGGCAGCGACGAAACCGAGGATGAAGTAGGGGATATAGACGTTCTTCATCATGATCTTGAGCAGCACGGCAAAACCGATGGCGGGCATGATGCCGCCAGCAACGCCGAGGCCATCGATGAGGCGGGCAGGCAGCACGTCGATGGCTGCCTTGGCATGTTCGGCCCCGAAGTAGGTGGGCAGGAAGGCACAGAGGAAGTAGAAGGTGCCCAGCGCCAGCAGCGCCAGGTAGTTGACCCGCTCGATACCGCGCACGTCAGCCGCTTCGGCCATGCGATCGCAGCGGGACATGACCCCCGACATCACCGAGAAGAGGAAGGTGATCCCCATCTGCACGGCCACGGCGAAGGGAACGGCAACCCCGACCGCCACATCCGGCTTGACCCCGGTGGTGATGGCGAAGGTGGCGCCGACTATGGTGCCGATAATGACGTTGGGCGGTTGCGCCCCCGCCAGCGGGGCCAGTCCCATCCAGACCAGCTCCAGGGTACCGCCCACCAGAATACCGGTGGGCAGGTCGCCGAGGATGAGGCCAACCAGCGGCCCCAGCACCACGGGACGGTGGAAGTGGGTCAGACCGTTGAACAGGTCGAGTCCGGCGAAAAACGCCAGGATGCCAAGCAGCAGACCTTGTAACAAACTGATTTCCATCACAATTGTCCTTAATCAGAGCAAATTGAAAATGTCCTGTGCCGGTTCGGTCGGCACGCCCTGGACATAGCACTCGACACGGGCGTCCCGCAGGGCGCGAAATGCGGTGATGTCCTGTTCGTCCACGGATACGGTCTTGTGGATTTGACGCTTGCCGTCGGCGTAATGCATGTTGCCGACGTTGATCCGGGAGATGGGGACACCTCCCTGAACCAGGGTGTTGAAATCGGTCGGGGTTTTGCAGACCAGCAGGATCTTCTGGCGATCTGCCGCCTTGTGGATGTTGTCGATCACCTTCTGGAGCGGCCAGAACCGCACCGCAATGCCTTCGGCCAGCACCATCTCCATCAGGTTCTGCTGGATGGGGTCCTCTGCCACCTCGTCGTTGGCGACCAGCACCAGATTGGCACCGGCAAAGCCGACCCACTGGACACCGACCTGACCGTGGATCAGACGCTCATCGATCCGGCTCAATACGATATTGGGCATCACAGCACTCCTTCTTGGTGGAACGGATAGATATTGACCCCCTGTACGACCCGGTTGACCTGACCGGTGGGGCAGGGATTGTCCGGACTGATCCCCAGTCCCAGCGAGGTATGGAAGGCGTAGTACTGGGCATAGAGCAGGTAGCAGAAGGCGAGCTGGGCATCGTCGCCATGCAGGGTGGCGGGCAGATAGATGTGCTCACCTTCCTCGATAGCGGGATGGCGCTGGTCAGCGATGGCGACCACCCGGGCGGCCTTGCCATCGCTTCGCAGCTCGCGCAGCAGATCCAGATCGTATTGACGGGTGTAAGGATCGTTGGAGATGAGCAGCAGGATGAGCGTCTGCTCGTTGACGACCGATTTCGGACCGTGGCGAAAACCGGTGGGGGAGTCGAACATGGCGACCAGACGGCCGGCGGTCAGCTCCAGCAGCTTGAGTGCCGCCTCCTGCGCCACCCCTTGCAGACTGCCGCTGCCAAGATAGATGACCCGCTCGGGCAACGGTTCGTTCCAGGCCGGTACGCGCTGCACAACCTGCTCCAGAATGGCGTCACTGGTGGTGACCAGCTGCTCGCAGCGCTGGCGGTTGAACCGCTCTGGCAGGAAGAGAGCCAGACAGCTCAGCATCATGCTGGTCAGGCTGCTGGTCATGGCGAAGCTGCGATCATTGGTCTGGGGCGGCATCAGCAGGGCCAGAGAGTGGGCATCTTGCTGGCAGCGGCGATAGAGTGCCCCTTCACCGTTACAGGTCAGTACCAGATGGTGGCAGTGGCTGAGCAGCTGGCTGGCCAGTTCGACCGCCGCCACGCTCTCGGGGCTGTTGCCGGAGCGGGCAAAGGAGATAAGCAGGGTCGGGCAATCTTCGGCCAGATACTCGGCCGGGTCGGTGACGATATCCGTGGTGGCGATCGCCTCGACCCGGGCATGCAGGTGGGCCGAGAGATAGGGGGCGAGCGCCCGACCGGCAAAGGCGGAGGTGCCAGCTCCGGTCAGGATGATGCGCAGCTCTTGCCGGGCGAGCAGGGGTTTCAGAAAACGGGTCAGTGCAGGACGGCACTCCTCGACCATGGCGAGGGTCTCGCGCCAGGTGGCGGGTTGCTGGCGAATTTCACGGGCAGTCGCCAGGCCATTGGCACTGCGCAACATCTCTTCTGAATAACCAAGGATCATGTCTGCAACTCCTTATACAACGGGGTCGAGCTGGGAATGGCGGCGAGAGGCCGCAGTGCAGGCGCTGGCGTAGTGCCGCAGCACCTCCTGCACCTGATCGAGAATGAGGTCATGGGGATTGGCCGAGAGCGTGCCCTGACGCACCTTGCGATACTGCAGGGGCAGATGCTGGCTCAGCAGTGGCAAGGGGATGGGCTCCGCCGCCAGATTGGCCAGCAATCTGGCGTAGCACTCATCGACCCGGCTATCGGGCCAGTAGTAGCGAATGCGATCCGAATAGCTGTAGCCACGGGCCAGCCGGCACTCGTTGGCACTGCCCTGATAGTGGCTGCGCCAGAAGTCGGGGCGCTCCAGCATGGTCTCTTCCATCACCTTGCGCAGACCTGAACAGGCCTTGGCAACCACCAGTTCCTCCTCGATGGCGGCAAGGGCAAACAGCGCTTCGCGCAGGGCGAAGGTGAGGGCGGGGCCGACCTTGAGAATGGCAAAGTGGTCGCGTACCAGCTGGCGGTAAGCCTCGGGAGTCTGGTAATCGGTGGAGTGGGCCTCGAACACCATGTGGGGATAGGCTTCGATCATCCGGCTAAGGGGAGCCGCTTTTTCGGGCCGGTAATCGATGACGCGGGTATGGTCAAACTCGACGCCGGGTTGCACCACCAGACCGATCACCCTCGGCCAGATATGGGCCAGCCCCGCCTTGCTGAAGGCCTCTTGATGGGCCTCGAGGGTATGGCGCGCTGCCTCCGGCGTGGTGACCGCCAGCTCGGCAAGATCGTCATGGGCACCGCCCGGCACCGGCACCTCGGTGCCAATCACATAGACCAGATCGCTCTCGCCAAAAGTGGCCAGACAGGTTTGCTCGGCGATCTGCGCCAGCCGTGCCGCCCTTTCAGCGACCAGCTCGTCGGTCAGGGGAACGGGATCGCCCTGACAGGACATGCTGCAGTCGAGGTGGATCTTCTTGAACCCGGCAGCGACATAGCTGGCGATGAGATCCCCGGCATGGGCCATGGCCTGCTCGGCCGGTTCCCCCTGCCAGCGGTTGGGGCCCAGATGGTCGCCCCCCAGAATGAGGCGCTGCGCCGGAAAGTGACACTGTGCCGCCAGCTCGTAGAGGCGATCGTGAAAGTCGGCGGGGGTCATGCCGGTATAGCCGCCAAACTGATCCACCTGATTGGATGTGGCCTCGACCAGCAGCAGCTCATCCCCTTCGGCGGCCAGCCGCAGCGCGGCCTCCAGCACCAGCGGGTGAGCGGAGCAGACGGCGTAGATCCCGGTCTGTTCTCCCTGTTTATGTCTTTCGACCAGTGCCAGCATGGATTTCATTTTGATGTCCCTTGGTTGCTGCGGATGGAAATGTTCTTTCGATTTCTTTTCTTTACGGTAGTGGGGAGGAAAAGAAAACGAAACAAAAGAGTCGTCAGATCTTGAAAGGGATCACAAAAAGAAAGGTATCGAAAGGATTTGAATAGTGGGGAAAGATTATGAGAGTGGTGGTAAAGCGTAATGAAGGCTTGATTTGGCACCTTCGCTGAGCGTTAATATGCAAACGTAACGAAGTGAAAGCGATCTTTCACTACAGCATTCCGGCAGAAGAACTATGCAAACAAGCGAAAAAGGTGCGCTCGGAACCAGCGAGCGGCGGGAGCGGATTATTCAGCAGCTGCGCAGCAATGGCAGCGTTCAGGTCAACGAGCTGGCGACTCATTATCAGGTCTCTACCGTGACCATCCGCAACGATCTGGCTTTTCTGGAGAAGCAGGGGATCGCCGTGCGCGCTTACGGCGGCGCCCTGTTGTGTGAACCAGGCCAGACGGTGCCGGAGCGCACCATTGCCGACAAGAGTGTGCTCAATACTCCCGTGAAACAGCGGATCGGCGCGCTGGCGGCGACCCTGGTGCCCTCCGGTTGCCGCCTTATCCTCGATTCGGGGACGACAACACTGGAGGTGGCGCGCCATCTGAAGGGACATCAGGAGATCCTGGTGATGACCAACGGCATGAACGTGGCGAATGAACTGCTCGAAGCAGAAGGGGTGGAGCTGCTGATGACGGGTGGACATCTGCGCCGCAAGTCGCTCTCCTTCTACGGTGCGCAAGCGGAGCAGTCCCTGCAAAACTACCACTTTGACATGCTGTTTCTCGGGGTGGATGGCATCGATCTGGATCGCGGCGTCAGCACCCATCATGAGGACGAAGCACGCCTAAACCGCTGCATGTGTCAGGTGGCCGAGCGGATTGTGGTGGTCACCGACTCCAGCAAGTTTGGCCGGCGCAGCCTGCACAAGATCATCGATACCCTGCGTATTCACACCCTGATCACCGACGATGCCGTGCCTGCCGATATCCTTTCCGGCCTGCGCAATGCCGGTATCGAAGTGCTGCTGGTACCGGCCGATGGCAGCACGGGACAGGAGAAGCGCGGGCAATATAATCCAGTGCAATCAGCTATAAGCGGTTGATGACAAACGCGATAGACTGGGTTTCTCACTCACTGATCGAGCCTGTTATGTACCACCCCGAGATCACCGAACTTGAACCTGTCGCCCGCGCTGCGGGGGCGGCCATCATGGCCATCTACAGCCAGCCCTTCGCGGTGGAGTACAAGAGCGACGAGAGTCCGCTGACCGCGGCCGACAAGGGGGCTCATGAGGTGATCGTTCAGGCGTTGGCACGGCTGACTCCGGATATCCCTGTGCTGTCGGAGGAGTCGGGGCCCGAGGTGATGGCGGCGCGCCACAGCTGGTCCCGCTACTGGCTGGTGGATCCCCTCGATGGCACCAAGGAGTTTGTCTCCCGCAACGGCGAGTTCACCGTCAATATCGCGCTGATTGAAGAGGGGGCGCCGCGCTGGGGATTGGTCTATGCGCCGGTGCTGAACAAGCTCTGGTATGGCGGCAAAGGAGTAGGCGCCTGGCGCATCGCCGATGGCAAGCGCGAGTCCATCCAGACCCGGCCTCATCGTGAAGGGGAGGCGTGGAGAGTGGTGGGCAGTCGCAACCACCTGTCGCAGGAGACCCTCGATTTCTTGGCTCCCTTTGGTGAAATCGAGCTGGTCTCTATGGGCAGTTCGCTGAAGTTCTGCATCATCGCCGAGGGGGGCGCCGAGCTCTATCCGCGCCTCGCACCCACCTGCGAGTGGGATACCGGCGCGGCGCAGGCGGTGCTGGAGGGGGCGGGGGGCAGCGTCACCCAACTCGATGGTTCACCCCTTGCCTACAACAAGCCCGATATCCTCAATCCCTGGTTTGTCGCCAAGGCATAAACGAGATATCGGGATGCAAAAAGGCCGGACTGGAATGAACTTCCAGTCCGGCCTTTTTTATTTCGCTATGCGCTTTGCGGTCAGAAGACCTTCTTTAACGGCTTGATGGTCACTTTGGCATAGACGCCAGCTGCCACATAGGGATCGGCATCGGCCCAGGCCTGGGCGTCCGCCTGCGAGGCAAACTCGGCGATGACGGTGCTGCCGGTAAAGCCGGCATCGGCCGGATCCTCGGCATCGATGGCCGGGTTGGGGCCGGCAGTCAGCAGCCGACCCTCATCCTGCAGGGCTTGCAGGCGAGCCAGATGGGCGGGGCGAACCTGCTTGCGCAGCGGCAGGCTGCCCTGAACATCTTCGGAGTAGATGAGATACCACATGAGACAATCCTTTTCTGATGAGGGTTATTTTTTCAGCTGTTCTTTTTGATCAGCCGGAATGTGGCGGTAGAGGTAGACACCGCTGAGCAGGGTAAAGACCAGCGTCATCCCCAGCAGGCCGAACACCTTGAAATTGACCCACATCTCTTGCGGCAAGTTGAAGGCCACATAGAGATTGAGCAGGCCGCAGACGGCAAAGAAACCGGCCCAGCCGAGGTTGACCCGATCCCAGATGGCGTCGGGCGCCTGCAGCTCCTTGGCCAGCATCTGCTTGATCAGGTTTTTGCCAAAGCCGTAGCGGCTGATGAGCAGACCCAGCGCAAACAGGGCGTTGATGACGGTCACTTTCCACTTGATGAAGGTGTCATCGTGGAAGAACACGGTGAGACCGCCAAAGAAGCCGACCAGCAGGAAGGTAAAAAGCTGCATCTTCTCGACCTTGCGATAGCGGATCCAGCTATAGGCGAGCTGCAGACCGGTGACCACCACCAGGGCGCCAGTGGCCATGTAGATGTCGTAGAACTTGTAGACCGCGAAGAAAACGATAAGTGGAATAAATTCAATAAATTGCTTCATTGTTGGCGCCTAGTCCTCAAAAATGGCCTGCAAATTTCGCCCAGTCTACCTGCACGGTGGACAACGGCAAATGAATAAGACCGCTCATTTTTACGCCGGTTCCGCGCTGTCGCCAAACAGTTGGCGAGCAATGGTGAGCCCCAGTCGCTGCTGATCGGCCAGCAGGTCGCGGATATGGCCCTCTTCAATCAGGGGGTTGAGCAGCACGGCGCGCAGCAGGGTGAGGGGTTGGGCACCGTAGCGCACCACTGCCCGCTGGGTACGGGAGACAAAGCTGTGCCCCTCGGCGCGCTGGGCTTTTTGCAGCGCTACGTTGAAGGTGTTGATCTGCTCGTTGGCCGCTTCATCCAGCACCTTGCCCTGCAGATGGGGCGGGATGCAGCGATAGGAGAGCAGGTTCATCACCGGAGCAGACATCAGCTCGAAGGCCGGATTACTGGTGATGAGCTCGGCCATCAGTCGGGCCCGGTCGTAGTTGGCCTCGATGAGGTTGGCATAGCCTTGCTGGCCGAACAACTGGAAGGCGGCATCCAGATAGAGGGCATTGGCCGGGCGGGTGCCCTCCAGCGTAAAGCGGCCCTGATCGAACGAGGTGGCGCGAATGGCATAGGGCGCCTCCCGCTTGACCGCCATCATCAGGTCGGGCTGGCGGCAGAGCAGCATGCCGGTACCGAGCGGCACCAGCAGCTGTTTGTGGCCATCGAGGGTGACGGTATCTGCGCGCTCGATCCCGGCCAGCAGGTTTTGATAGCGGGGGGAGAAGAGGGTCGGGCCACCCCAGGCAGCATCCACGTGGAAGTGGATCTGCTCTCGTTCGGCAATGGCCGCCAGCTCAGGCAGGGGATCGATGGAGCCAAAGTCGGTACTGCCTGCCACGCCGACCAATGCCAGTACTTTCAATTTCTGCTCTTTGCACTGGATCAGCGCCTGTTCCAGCGCAGCCAGACTGAGCCGGTTCTGCTCGTCGGTCTCGAGGCGCCAGACGCTGCGGGCGCCCAGTCCCAGCAGATCCATCCCCTTGTCGAAGGAGTAGTGCATCAGCCGGGAGCCCAGAATGACTGCACCGCGATAGCCTTGCTCATAGAGCGCGAACAGGTTGTCGCCGCAGGCGCGGTTGCGGGCCAGCCACAGTGCCGTGACGTTGGCGATGGTGCCGCCGCTGGTCATGACGCCGAGGGCGGCATCCTTGGCATGCATCTGCTCGCCGTAGAAGGCATCGTCCCTGCCATAGATGAGGCGGTGCAGCTTGGCCAGCACCTCCCGCTCCAGAAAGCTGAGCAGGCGGGAGGACTCCATCTTCATCGGATTCTGGTTGAGCATCACCAGCAGGCGCGACAGCTCGGCGGTATAGGCCGGCAGGGGCGCCGTCATGTGGCCCATGTAGCGTGGCGAGGTGAGGTGCGAGGCGCCGGGTACCAGAGTAGCCAGCCGCGCCAGATACTCCTCGATAGGTTGGCCGACTGCAGGCATGCGGGATTGATCGAGCTGGTGGGTGAACAGGTCGCGCTGATAGGGGGCCTGACTGTCGTCGGAGTGGTGGAAGCTCTCCAGCAAGGTGTTCATCGCCTCGCCAAAGGCGGGATCCGCTTGTGCAAACAACTCAGTCAACTTCATCAGGTTCTCCAGACCAGGTCACCGGGTTAGGTGTCTATGCCGCTTGTCTCGGGCATCGGCGGCAGAGCATACACCAAAGGGGGGCGGGTGACAGCCACCCCATTTTTTAAGCGAACACTTGTACTCCGAAATGGCGCTGGGTAGAGTGAGCCACAGTTATTGTGGAGTCGATGTTATGAGTGGTGTGATGGATTACTCCCCCCGGGAGGAGCTGGCAAACCGGCTGAGTCACGGTGCGGGATTGTTGCTGGGGATTGTCGGGCTGGTGCTGTTGCTCATCAAGGGATGGGGACAGGGTACGCAGGCGCTGGTGAGCTACAGCCTCTATGGCGGCAGTTTGGTATTGCTCTATCTCGCCTCGACCCTCTATCACAGCATGGCTGAAGGGCGTGCCAGACGCTGGTGCAAGGTGTTTGATCACTGTGCCATCTATCTGCTGATTGCCGGCACCTATACCCCCTTTCTGCTGGTGGCGCTCGATACGCCGTTGGCGAAGGGGTTGATGGTGGTGATCTGGGCCCTGGCGCTGGCCGGGGTGGTGTTCAAGCTGGTGTTTATCAACCGCTTCAAGAAGTTGTCGCTCTTTACCTACCTGATGTTGGGCTGGCTGTCGCTGGTGGTCATCTACCAGCTCTATATCCATCTGGCCGGTGAGGGGTTGTTGCTGCTCGGGCTTGGCGGCCTTATCTACAGCCTCGGGGTCATCTTCTATGTGGCCAAGCAGCTCCCCTATAACCACGCCATCTGGCATCTCTTTGTGCTGGGTGGCAGCGTTTGTCACTTTATGGCCATTTACGGCTACGTCGCCTAACGTCTTGCAACTAGCCCTTAATTGGTATTTTTGGCGCGTAAAAGGATAAATTCGTGCGGTATCACACAGTTGGCATCAGCGTTTGCTGACAAGCTAGGGCCAGTTCAATTCGCAAAGGATGCACGAAATGAGTGAAATCGCGCTTTCCATCAGCATGTTGTCGCTGGTGGCAGTGCTGGGACTCTGGCTTGGAAACTGGCGAGTCTATGGCGTTGGGTTAGGGATCGGTGGGGTGCTGTTCGGCGGCATCATTGTGGGTCACTTTGCCGGGGTGTCAGAGCTGGCGCTCGATGAGCAAACACTCCATTTTATTCAAGAGTTTGGCCTGATCCTGTTTGTCTATACCATCGGCATTCAGGTCGGCCCCGGTTTTTTCTCGTCATTGCGCAGCTCCGGACTCAAGCTCAATGCCTTTGCTGCTTTGCTGGTTATCCTGGGGTGCATCGTTGCGGCGGCACTTCATCAACTGTTTGATGTGCCGCTACCGGTGATCCTCGGGGTCTTCTCCGGTGCCGTGACCAATACCCCATCTCTTGGTGCGGGTCAGCAGATCCTGGCGGAGCTGGGAGCTCCCCATGGTTCAACCGGGCTGATGGGGATGGGATACGCAGTGGCCTATCCATTCGGCATCTGCGGCATTTTGCTCACCATGTGGCTGGTCAGGGTCTTCTTTCGCATCAAGATCGACGATGAAGCCGCCCAGTTCGAGTTGCAGACAGGTAAAACCAAGGAGAGCTTGCAGACCATCAACATCGCGGTACGCAACCCCAACATGCATGGCTTGATGCTGAGCGAGATCCCGAGTCTCGACGAGTCTGATGTCATCTGCTCACGCCTCAAGCGTGGCGACGAGCTGATGGTGCCGCGCCCTGATTCCCGTATCGAGCTGGGCGACCTGCTGCACCTGGTTGGTGAGCGCCATGCACTGCACAAGGTGTTGCTGGTGCTGGGTGAAGAGGTCGACACTTCCCTATCGACTCGCGGTACCGACCTGAGGGTGGAGCGGGTCGTGGTGACCAACGAGCAGGTGCTGGGCAAGAAGATCCGCGATCTTGACATCAAACAGCGCTATGACGTGGTGATCTCGCGCCTCAACCGGGCCGGTATCGAGCTGGTACCGACCAGCCAGACCAGTCTGCAGTTTGGTGACATCCTCAACCTGGTAGGTCGTCTCGATGCCATCGAGGCCGTGACCAATGTGGTCGGCAACGTGCAGCAAAAACTGCAACAGGTGCAGATGTTGCCGGTATTTATCGGGATTGGCCTCGGCGTATTGCTCGGCTCCATCCCCTTCTACCTGCCCGGATTCCCGGCCGCTCTCAAATTGGGTCTGGCGGGGGGGCCGCTGGTGGTGGCGCTGATCCTGTCGCGGATCGGCAGCATCGGCAAGCTCTACTGGTTCATGCCCCCCAGCGCCAACCTGGCGCTGCGGGAGATCGGGATCGTGCTGTTTCTGGCGGTGGTTGGCTTCAAGTCAGGGGCCGGCTTTGTTGATACCCTGATCAACGGTGATGGCCCCTCCTGGATGCTATATGGGGCAGCGATTACCCTGATCCCCTTGCTGGTGGTCGGGGTGCTGGCGCGTCTCTATGGCAAGATGAACTATCTCACCCTCTGTGGCTTGCTGGCTGGCTCCATGACGGATCCTCCCGCATTGGCCTTTGCCAACGCCATGCACCCGACCAGTGGTGCCAGTGCGCTCTCCTATGCCACTGTCTACCCGCTGGTGATGTTCTTGCGGATCATCTCGCCGCAACTGCTGGCCATCATCCTCTGGGCCGGTGCATAGGGTTAATTCTGACAGGAGCATGCCTTGTCATGCTCCTGTCATGATAATGTATTGATAATTTTAGTTTTTATTTTTCGGTAATCCCCTCGTCACCCTTCTGTCTGGCTGAACGGTCCAGCCTCAAATCAGTCTATTCTTTCGAATTTTCGAACTGGTTATTTGCTCTCTCTCTGTGCAGAGTAGGCTGTGGCTTTTTGCATGCAAATCAGGATTCAGGAGAGAACATGATTACCAATTCCGTTACTCTGGAACAGGGCGTAACCGTCACCCAGCTCAAAGGTCAAGTTTATCAGGTGGCTGCAGATGGTAGCCGCAAGTTGCTGGTGGAAGGGGATGTGCTGCCGAAAGGGGCGGTGATCATGTCGCCGGATGGCGCCAGTTTCATGGGCGGCGGACAGTCTTTCAATGTGCAACCTGCCAGCGAGCAGAGTGAGCCTGCCGAAGAGGAAGATGCTCCCCAGCTGGCGCAAAACAGTGCCGCAGGCACACCCGATGATATCAGTGCCCTGCAAGAAGCCATTTTGGGTGGCGCTGACCCGACCCAGGCCTTTGAAGCCTCCGCCGCAGGCGGTGCACCTGCTGCCGGTGGTGGTGGTGTTGGTGGTGTCGCCGGAGCCAGTGGCAACGGCGGTTTTGTCACTATCGACCGTACCGGTTCCGCAACCATTGCTGAAGCCACCTTCGATACTATCTACAACGCCAATGGCGAGCCACCGCTGGATGCGGCTGGAGAAGATGAGGTATTTGACCTTACGCCTCCAACCATCTCCGTGGTAGCGCCAGACAATACCAATGACACCACTCCGACCCTGACCGGAACCACGGATGCGCCTGCAGGCAGCACGGTGACCCTGGTGGTGACCGATGTCAACGGCAATCAGCAGACCCTGACCGCTATTGTCACACCTAATGGCACCTTCACCGTGGATGTGGTTACCCCACTGGCCGAGGGTTCTTATACCGTCACCGCCACAGTGACCGATCCTGCGGGGAATACCGGCAGTGCAACTGATGATGGCAGTGTGGATGTAACCGCTCCAGTGATTACTGTTGATGCACCTGACAATACCAATGACACCACCCCGACCATCACGGGTACTACGGATGCACCTGCTGGCAGCACGGTCACTCTGGTCGTGACCGAT
The DNA here is from genome assembly GCF_049173895.1 of Aeromonas sp. 602200. Lineage (NCBI taxonomy): Bacteria > Pseudomonadati > Pseudomonadota > Gammaproteobacteria > Aeromonadales > Aeromonadaceae > Aeromonas > Aeromonas sp. 602200. The sequence goes on along the minus strand of NZ_JAAKSL010000022.1, from coordinate 570 downwards.
GCCAATGGTAACCTGCAAAAATTGACCGCCACGGTACAACCTGGTGGCAGCTACAGCGTAGATGTAACTACTCCGCTGGCCGAAGGCAGCTATGAGGTGACGGCCAGCATCACCGATCCGGCTGGCAACACAGGTACCTCTACCGACGATGGCAGTGTTGATAGCAAGGCCCCTGACTTGGCCATCACCCTGGATGCCGACATCACCGCCGACGACGTCATCAACGCCGCCGAAGCGGGTCAGCAGATCCCGGTCAGCGGCACCGTGAGCGGCGAGTTCAAGGCAGGGGACACCGTCACCCTGACCGTCAACGGCAAACCGTTCACCGGTCCGGTGGATGCCGATGGCCGCTTCACCATCCTGGTGGCGGGCAGCGACCTGGCGGCCGATGGCGACCGCACCATCGATGCCAGCGTGACCAGCACCGACGTGGCGGGCAACAGCGCCACCGCGACCGACAGCGAAGGTTATGAAGTGGATACTGACCTGCCGGGCATCGACCTGGCGGCGATTGGCGATGGCAACCTGTCGGTGGCGGAAGCCAAGGCGGTCGAGCTCAAGGGCGAGACT
>NZ_JAAKSL010000021.1:0-71196 GCF_049173895.1 Aeromonas sp. 602200 | reverse complement strand
AAAATTGTTTTTGATGCTCGATGCTGTGAGTGCCCACACAGATTGCTTGATTCAAATTGTTAAAGAGCGTCACGCTTGTCGCGTTGAGGAGGCGCATATTACGCTCCTCACTTCGAAAGTCAAGCGATTGTTTTCGCTTTTCTTTCGGCGCCCACTTCACCAGGAAGCTGGCTCATCAGTTCGGCGTGTTCCGCCGTGCTGGTAGGGGCGCATTATAGGGAGCCGCGCCGGGATGACAAGAGGAAAACTGCAAAAAATGGCATTTTTTACAACTTTCAGGTTCAACCGTTGTTTTATTAAACAAAAGCCCCGCATCGGCGGGGCTGTTTCGGGCAAAAAAACCTTAATTCACATCACACAGCTACCTTTTTGACCAGAATTCGCGTGCAAAGCTGCGCACCTTTTCCCAATCGGTAAATTCAATGTCCTTACTGGCGTCTGTACTGCCACCGGTAATCTTCATGATCAGCTGGATGATGCGCGTCTGCCACCAGTTATAGCGGGAATATTGCAGCGCACCGGCAAAGACGCCCAGGGTTTTCGGCTTCCAGGGGGAGAGGCGCAGGAACTTCTTCATATAAGCATTGGTTTGCGGCGTCTGCTTCTCTGGCTTGCGGGCCGTCAGGTTGACACAGAAGAAGGCCGCATTGGCCACCTCCAGCTGCTCCTGATGAGCGTGAATAAAGCTGAACAGGCTGGGGTGGAAGTTGCCATAACGAATGGAGGCGCCGATCAAGACCTTGGCATACTTGCTGAGGTTGCACATCGGCAAGGTGTGCAGGTCGTGCATCACCACTTCGCATCCCGGCATCTGCTCCAACATGACATCGACTATTTTGCGGGTTTGGCCATCCCGAGAGGAATAAAGCACCAGAATCTTGTCCATAACAACCTCAACTACGCCAGAATGCAGGAGTAAACAGTACCAGAAGCGTGAAAATTTCCAATCGGCCAAACAACATAGCCAACACCAGTACCCACTGGGCCGCCGGCGAGATATTGCCGAAGTTGGCTGATACCTCTCCCAAACCCGGGCCTACGTTGGTGAAAGCCGCAGCCACAGCGGTGAATGCGGTCACTTCGTTCAGTCCCGTCATCAGCAAAAGCAACATGAACATAAAGAAGAGAATAATATAGGTGGCGAAGTAGCCCCACACCGCCTCGACGATGCGCTCGGGCACCGCCCGATTCCCCAGCTTCAAGGTATAGATGGCTCTGGGGTGAACCAGCCGCTTCAACTCGCGCATCCCCTGCATGAACAGGATCATAAAACGCATCACCTTGATGCCTCCGCCCGTACTGCCCGCACAACAGCCGATAAAGGCGGAAAACATCAGCAGCATGGGCAGGAACGAGGGCCAGTCGGCATAGGTAGTGGTGCTGTAGCCGGTGGTGGTACCCAGAGAGACCGCCTGAAACAACCCGTGGTTGAGCGCCTCTTGCCAGGTGGCGTAGTGTCCGTGGGTCAGCAAGGCGACAAAGCAGATCATCACCAAGGTTGCCTGGATAGCCAGGAACACCTTGAGTTCAGAATCGTAAAGGTAGCGACCGAGCCGCACCGGGCGGTGGGAGAAGACGGTAAAGTGGAGCGCAAAGTTCACGCTGGCCAGCAACAGGAACACCACGGTAATCAGGTTGATGACCGGACTGTTGAAGAAACCGATGCTGGCATCGTGGGTGGAGAAGCCACCGACCGACAGCGTCGAGAACGAATGGCAAACCGCATCGAACAACGTCATTCCGGCGAGCCAGTATGCCAAGGCACAGAGCGCGGTCAGCAGCAGATAGATGAACCAGAGCGCCTTGGCCGTTTCGGCGATGCGCGGCGTCACCTTGGTATCCTTCACCGGCCCCGGGATCTCGGCACGATAGAGCTGCATACCCCCGATACCCAGCAGTGGCAGAATGGCCACCGCCAGTACGATGATCCCCATCCCCCCCAGCCACTGCAGCAGCTGGCGATAGAACAGAAACGCCTTGGGCAGATTATCGAGCCCGGTCAGTACCGTTGCGCCAGTGGTGGTCAGGCCGGAGAAAGATTCGAAGAAGGCCTCCGAAACCGACATATCCGGCACGTCGCTCATGATGAAGGGCACTGCCCCCACACTGCCCAGCACGGTCCAGAACAGCACCACAATCAGAAAGCCCTCTTTCGAGCGCATCTCCTTCTTGTGATAGCGATTGGGAAACCAGAGCACCACACCGAGCAGCAGGGCGATCAGAAAAGAGCTGACGAACTCGGCACCACCACCATCCCGATAGCCAAAGGCCACCAGTGCAGGCAACAGCATGGTCGAGCTGAACAGCGCAACCAGCAGGCCAACAATGCGAATAATGCTCAGAATGTGCATTACAGCTCCCTTTCCCCAATTAAAGAGCGATGGATTCTAGCCATCTAAGGGACTGAGGGATACCCGCCCATGAGTCCGGTCGGTCAATTCACGGTCCACCTGAGCCCAAACCGAGGACTCCCACGCCACCTGCAAGGTGACCTGCTGACCGTAATCCGCCGCCAGCAATTCGCCATTATGGCTGCTGATCAGCGACTCGACAGTCCCCATGTCACCGTAATCGCAGTGAATGAGAGAGGGAGTGCGCGGCACCTTGAGCAAAGTTGGCAATTGCTTGAGAGCGGCACCGACACCGCCCCCATAGGCTTTGACCAATCCACCGGTACCAAGCTGGATGCCGCCGTAGTAACGCACCACCACGGCACAGATTTCACCGATCCCCGACCCCATCAGCTGGGCCAGGATCGGCTTGCCCGCGGTACCGGAAGGTTCGCCATCATCGCTGAAGCCGTAAACCTGGCTATCTTGCGGCGCGCCCGCCACAAAGGCCCAGCAGTGGTGGCGAGCGGCCGGATGTTGGCGCTTGATCTCGTTGACCCACCCCTTGGCCGCCTCGACGGTCGGGGTGTGGGCGATCAGGGTAATGAAGCGACTCTTCTTTATCTCTTCGGTCAACTCCAGCGGGGCAGCCGGAATGGAGTACGCTGCCGCCATCAGAGTCCTGCTTGTCTGGTCATGTTCTCCACCCCGTTGGCGTGCAGCACCACGTTGTCTTCGATGCGGATGCCGCCAAACGGCCGCAGTGCCTCTACCTTGTTCCAGTTGACCCGTTTGCCCTGTTCGCCCTGACGCAGCGGCTCCAGCAAACTGTCGATGAAGTAGAGACCCGGCTCGATGGTGAACACCTGACCCACCTCCATCACCCGGGTGCAGCGCAGATAGGGGAACAGCTCGGGCGCCGCCAGATGGGTGCCGCGCTCATCCTGCATGAAACCGCCCGCATCGTGCACCTGCAAACCGAGGAAGTGGCCGAGGCCGTGAGGGAAGAAGACGTTGGTCACCCCGGTGTTGATCATCTCGTCTACCGACATGTCCACCAGCTCGGTCGCTTGCAGCAGGCGCGCCAGCTTGTGGTGCATCTGCAGATGCAGCTCGCTGTAGCGGCGACCCGGTTTGATCTCCTTGATGATTTCCTGCTGCTGCTCGTCGAGGGCTGCAATCAGATCAGCAAACTCGCCTCGCCGCCACGCCCAGGTACGGGTGATGTCGGAGGCATAACCGTGAAAATCGACACCGGCATCGATCAGGAAGGAGTGGCGCTCCGCATCCGGCACCCGCAAGGCGGACAAATGGGTGTAGTGAAGGATGGCCGCGTTGCGGTTGATGGCGACGATATTGCCGTAGGGCGCCTCATTGGCCCCCTGCCCGACCGCCTTCATGTAGGCCAGATTAATCTCGAACTCGCTCGCCCCCGCCATAAAGGAGTCCTTGGCGGCAATATGGCCGCGTACCCCGATCCGGTTCGCCTCGCGCAGACACTCCAGCTCATAGTGGGTCTTGTAGGCGCGGTGATAGTGCAGGTAGTTGAGTACCGCCTCCGGATTGGGTTGGGTCAGACCCAGCAGCTCGGCCACTTCCAGATGACCACCAAGATAGGCCCACTCCTGCTTGTTGGCAGGTAGATGGTCGGCCACCTGTTCCGGCCGGGTCAGGAAACGGATATCGAAGAACTCGACCCAGAAGGCATTGGGCAGATCCGCTACTTTGTGCCAGAAATCCACCGGGCGGTAGAACAGCAGGATTGGTTTGTTCACCCCGTCCACCAGCAGCCAGCAGTGGGGATTGTCCAGCACCGGCAACCAGGCCTTGAAGTGGGGGTTTACCTTGAACGGATAATCCTGATCATCGAGGAAGATGCGGTGAGTCTGGCCGGAGTGGATGGCCAGTCCGCTGAGCCCCTGTTGTTGCAGAATGTCGCGGGTGCGCTGCTGCAAGGTATCGAGGTGCTGGGCAAAAAGTTGGCTGTAGCTGCTCATGGCGTCCTGCTCCGAGGTGAATGTGATTGCAGCATAACATCAAGCGCTTGGCGGCTCGACCCGTCAAGCTGCCGCTTCGTGAGGTAACGCATACGTTACAAACGTGTTTGTTATCAACACAAAACCAATCATTAACAAATCAAAAACAATTCAATACACTGCCGGTAGATACATGAAGTCAGGGATTACTCATGGACAACCTCTGCCTGTGGCAACCGGATCCGCTCGGGATGCAGCAATCCAACCTCTACCGTTTTATGGCGGAGGTGAACCGTTTCCACGGCTTGCAGTTGCAGAACTATCCGCAGCTTTACCAATGGTCGGTGGAGAAGACCACCCGTTTCTGGCCGCTGGTATGGCAACACTGCGGCGTCAAGGGCGAGCTCGGCAACATAGTGGCGGAGAACCGTCAGGATATGCAGCGCACCCGCTGGTTTCCCGACAGCCGCCTCAACTTCGCCGAAAACCTGCTGCGCCGCCAGGACGAGAGCCCGGCCATTATCTCCCGCATCGAAGGTAGCCCAAGCCGCACCCTGAGCTGGCGTGAGCTTGGGGAACAGGTTGCCCGGCTGGCGCAGTGGCTGCGTCATCAGGGGATTGGTCGTGGCGATGTGGTTGCCGCCTATCTGCCCAATATCCCGGAAACCGTGGTAGCCATGCTGGCAACCACCAGTCTGGGGGCGATCTGGACCTCCACCAGCCCCGACTTCGGCGAGGCCAGCGTGGTGGAGCGCTTCGGCCAGACCCGGCCGCGGGTGCTGTTTGCGGTGGATGGCTATCGCTACAACGGCAAAGCTATCGACATTCAGGACAAAGTGGCAGGGGTCGTCAGCCAGATCGGCAGCATAGAGCAGACGGTGATGATCCCACTGATCGGCAACCCGCTGCAGCTTGGTCACGACTGGTGGCAAGTGCTGGCAAGCCAGCCGGACGCCAGCCTCCAGTTCGAGTCCATGGCTTTCAACGACCCGCTCTATATCCTCTATTCATCCGGCACCACCGGCAAACCCAAGTGCATCGTGCATGGCATCGGCGGCCCCCTGCTGCAACATCTGAAAGAGCATCAGCTGCACTGCGACATCAAGCCGGGGGAGCGGATCTTCTATTTCACCACCTGTGGCTGGATGATGTGGAACTGGCTGGTAAGCGCCCTCGCCTCCGGCGCCACCCTGGTGCTCTACGACGGCTCGCCGTTTTACCCGGATGGCAACGTGCTGTGGGATCTCGCCCGCGACGAGCAGGTCAGCTTGTTCGGCACTTCGGCCAAGTATCTCGATGCGCTGCACAAGCAGGGTTATGCCCCCATCAACAGTCACGACTTGCCGCACTTGCGGCTGATCTGCAGCACCGGCTCCGTGCTGTCGCCGGAGGGATTTGACTACGTCTACCAGCAGATAAAGCAGGATGTGCAGCTCAGCTCCATCTCAGGCGGCACCGACATCTGCTCCTGCTTCGTCATCGGCAACCCGCTCAGCCCCGTCTATCGCGGTGAGAGTCAGGGGCGCGGCCTCGGTCTCGCAGTGCAGGTATTCAACGAAGCGGGCCAGCCGGTGCAGGGGGAGAAGGGCGAACTGGTCTGTACCAAGCCGTTCCCGGCCCAGCCCATCTACTTCTGGGGCGACGAAAATGGCGACAAGTACCACGCCGCCTACTTCGAGCGGTTCGACAACATCTGGTGCCACGGCGACTGGATCGAGCTGACCCCGACCGGCGGCATTCTGTTCTACGGCCGCTCCGACGCCACCCTCAACCCGGGCGGCGTGCGCATCGGCACCAGCGAGATCTATCGCTACGTCGAACAGCTCGACGAAGTGGAAGAGAGCATCGTCATCGGCCAGCAGTGGCAGCAGGACGAGCGGGTGGTGCTGTTCGTCAAGCTCAAGACGGGCTGCAAGCTGGATGAGCCGCTGCGCGAGCGGATCCGCCAGCAAATAAAGCAACATTGCACCGCCCGCCACGTGCCCGCCCGCATCCTGCAGGTGGATGCCATCCCCCGCACCAAGTCCGGCAAGATCGTCGAACTGGCGGTGCGTGAAGTGGTACACAACCGGCCGGTCAACAATACGCATGCCCTCGCCGATCCCGAGGTGCTGAACCAGTATCGCAACCGGCCGGAACTGGCCAGTTGATAACAAACTCACATTCATCCGAGGCGCCGCAAGGCGCCTCTCTTTTGCCCGTTTTGTGATGAGGAGCTTTTACTCGAGAACTGTTAAACAAATGTTTTAAATAGGTGTTGAAAATGTCTCCTTTTGGATCAATAGTGAGCCTCGCCCCCTGCTGGGGATTAAGGAGCACCACTCCCCACTGAGTGGGAACAAGGAGACACTCTCATGATCTACCAAGGCGAAACCCTGTCGGTCAGCTACCTCGAAAACGGCATTGCCGAGCTGAGGTTTGATGCCCCGGGTTCAGTCAACAAGCTGGATCGCGCTACCCTGCTCTCCCTGAGCGAAGCGATCGCCGCATTACAACAAGAACGTGAACTAAAAGGTCTGATCCTCACCTCCGGCAAAGACGCCTTTATCGTCGGTGCCGACATTACCGAATTCCTGGAACTGTTCGATCTGCCGCAAGAAGATCTGCTCGGCTGGCTGAAAAAGGCCAACGACATCTTCAATGCCATCGAAGATCTGCCGGTTCCGACCCTCTCCGCCATCAAGGGCCACGCTCTGGGCGGCGGTTGCGAGACCATCCTCTCCACCGACTTCCGTCTGGCCGACACCAGCGCCAAGATTGGCTTGCCCGAGACCAAACTCGGCATCATGCCGGGCTTTGGCGGCACTGTCCGTCTGCCGCGGGTGATCGGTGCCGACAACGCGCTCGAGTGGATCACCACCGGCAAGGATTACCGTGCCGATGACGCCCTCAAGGTGGGTGCCATCGATGCCGTGGTCGCCCCCGAGGCACTGCAGAGCGCTGCGCTGCAGATGATCAAGGACGCCATCGCGGGCAAGCTGGACTGGCAGAGCCGTCGTGCCGCCAAGAAAGCCCCGCTGCGTCTCTCCAAACTGGAAGCCATGATGAGCTTCACCACCGCCGTCGGCATGGTTGCCGCCGTGGCGGGTAAACACTATCCGGCGCCGATGACCGCGGTGAAAACCGTCGAAGCCGCTGCTGGCATGGGCCGTGACGAAGCGCTGCTCGTTGAGGCACAAGGCTTTATCAAGTTGGCCAAGACCGATGTCGCCAAGGCACTGGTCGGCATCTTCCTGAATGATCAGCACATCAAGGCACTGGCCAAGAAGGCAGCCAAGCAGGCGAGCAAGGCCACCGACCACGCCGCCGTACTGGGTGCCGGCATCATGGGGGGCGGCATCGCCTACCAGTCTGCCAGCAAGGGCATTCCGGCGGTGATGAAGGACATCAACGAGAAGGCGCTGGCACTTGGCATGGGCGAAGCCACCAAGCTACTCAACGGTCAGCTCGAAAAGGGCCGCATCGATGGCATCAAGATGGGCCAGGTGCTCTCCGCCATCACCCCGACCCTCAGCTATGACAACGTCAAGCACGTGGACGTCGTGGTCGAAGCCGTGGTCGAGAACCCGAAAGTGAAAGCCGCCGTACTGGGCGAAGTGGAAGGGATCATTGGCGAAGACGCCGTGCTCGCCAGCAACACCTCCACCATCCCCATCTCCCTGCTGGCCAAGGGGCTGAAGCGCCCGCAGAACTTCTGCGGCATGCACTTCTTCAATCCGGTGCACCGCATGCCACTGGTGGAGATCATCCGCGGCGAGCAGACCTCCGATGAAACCATCAACCGCGTGGTGGCCTACGCCGCCGCCATGGGCAAGTCCCCGGTGGTGGTCAACGACTGCCCTGGCTTCTTCGTCAACCGGGTGCTGTTCCCCTACTTCTTCGGCTTCAACAAGCTGGTCGCCGATGGTGCCGACTTCGCGGCCGTCGACAAGGTAATGGAGAAGGAGTTCGGCTGGCCCATGGGCCCCGCCTACCTGCTGGATGTAGTCGGTATCGACACCGGTCACCATGCCGGTGACGTGATGGCGCAGGGCTTCCCGGCACGCATGAGCAAGGAAGGTCGCACCGCCATCGACGTGATGTACGAAGTGAACCGCTTCGGTCAGAAGAACGGCAAGGGCTTCTACGCCTACGAGCAGGACAAGAAGGGCAAGCCGAAGAAGGTAGCCGACGCAGCTGCTTACGAGCTGCTGGCCCCCATCGCCAAGCCGAAACAGGATTTCGACAAGGACGCCATCATTGCTCGCATGATGATCCCGATGATCAACGAGGTGGTGCTCTGTCTGGAAGAGGGCATTGTTGCCACGCCAGCCGAAGCCGACATCGCACTGGTCTACGGTCTGGGCTTCCCTCCCTTCCGCGGCGGCGTGTTCCGCTATCTGGACACTATCGGTCTGGATCGCTACGTGGCCATGGCCGACCAGTATGCCGACTTGGGCCCGCTCTACCGCGTCAGCGACCGCTTACGCGAGATGGCTGCCCAGGGCAAAACCTTCTACTGATTGCGGAAAGGAGATCCATTCATGAAAGACGTAGTCATTGTCGACTGTATCCGGACCCCGATGGGCCGGTCCAAGGGCGGCGCCTTCCGCAACGTGCGTGCAGAAGATCTGTCCGCGCACCTGATGAAATCCATCCTGCTGCGCAACCCCAACCTCGACCCGAACGAGATCGAGGATATCTACTGGGGCTGCGTGCAGCAGACCCTGGAGCAGGGCTTCAACATCGCCCGCAACGCCGCGCTGCTGGCCGGTATTCCGAAGCAGGTGGGGGCGGTCACCGTCAACCGTCTGTGCGGCTCCAGTATGCAGGCGCTGCACGACGCCTCCCGCGCCATTCAGGTGGGTGATGGGGATATCTTCATCATCGGCGGCGTCGAGCACATGGGCCACGTGCCGATGAGCCACGGCGTTGACTTCCACCCCGGCATGGCCAAGTCGGTGGCGAAAGCCTCCGGCATGATGGGGTTGACCGCCGAAATGCTCGGCAAGCTGCACGGCATCAGCCGTCAGCAGCAGGACGAGTTTGCCGCCCGCTCCCATCGCCGCGCTCACGCCGCCACCGTGGAAGGGCGTTTTGCCAAGGAGATCGTCGGGCTGGAAGGCCATGACGCCAGCGGCGCCCGCTTCTTCTACGACTACGACGAGGTGATCCGCCCGGAGACCACGGTCGAAACCCTGAGCCAGCTGCGCCCGGTGTTCGACCCGGTCAACGGTACCGTCACCGCCGGCAGCTCCTCGGCCCTGTCCGATGGCGCCGCCGCCATGCTGGTGATGAGCGCGGATCGTGCCAAGGCCCTCGGCCTCACGCCGCGCGCCAAGGTACGTGCCATGGCCATCGCCGGCTGTGACGCCGCCATCATGGGTTACGGCCCGGTGCCGGCGACCCAGAAGGCGCTCAAACGTGCCGGTCTGACTGTCGGTGATATCGACCTGTTCGAGCTGAACGAGGCGTTTGCCGCCCAGTCCCTGCCCTGCGTGAAGGATCTGGGTCTGCAGGATCTGGTGGACGAGAAGGTAAACCTGAACGGCGGCGCCATTGCGCTGGGTCACCCCCTCGGCTGCTCCGGTGCCCGCATCTCCACCACCCTCATCAATCTGATGGAGGAGAAGGATGCCACCCTGGGGGTTGCCACCATGTGTATCGGTCTGGGCCAGGGCATCGCCACCGTGTTTGAACGGGTGTGATAACCAGCCGGATCGACGGGATGCACTACTGAGAGTTGTCCCTTTTCGGGGCCAGTCTGACTGGCCCCTTTTCAAGTCTGTGACAATCGCCACACGGGGTGCTCGTCAGTGGTCAGAAGCTGTCTGTTGGCCGTCCCGTTTGGGTCGGCCTTTTTTCGTTTTAATCTTATCAATAGGCTGTTATTGCCTTAAACCTCACATTAGATAGGGGGCTTGCTTGCTTTTTACTCCCCCGACAGGTTCAATCTGCACAAAAAAATGGGTGGATGCACATACATATGTCAATGAGCAAACAACTGCTGATCGTCGATGACGACCAAGAGATCCGCGAGCTGCTCAATGAGTACCTGACCCGGGCGGGCTTTCAGGTATTGACGGCGGCGGAGGGCAACGAGATGCGCCAGCAACTCGCCCAGCACAGCCCGGACCTGATTATTCTGGACATCATGATGCCCGGCGAGGACGGTTTTACCCTCTGCCAGCAGATCCGTCGTGACTCCCAGGTGCCCATCATCATGCTGACCGCCGCCTCCGACGAAGCGGATCGGGTGATCGGTCTGGAACTGGGCGCCGACGACTATATCGCCAAGCCGTTCAGCCCCCGCGAACTGCAGGCCCGCATCAAGGCACTGCTGCGCCGCGCCGAATTCCGCCAGCCGGAAAAAGAGAAAGAGCCGAGCCGCCGCCTGCGTTTTGCCGAGTGGACCCTCGACACCCTGAGCCACCAGCTGACCCATGACGATGGCAGCCTGCTGGATCTCTCCGGCAGCGACGCCATGCTGCTCGGCATGTTCCTGCAACAGCCCGGCGTGGTGCTGGATCGCGACACCATCTCGGATGCCACCCGCGGCCGCGAAAGCCTGCCGATGGAACGCGGCATCGACGTACAGATCAGCCGTCTGCGCCAGAAGCTGGGCGACAACGGCAAGAGCCCGCGCATCATCAAGACCATCCGCGGCAGTGGCTACATGCTGATTGCCGAGGTGCACGAACTGCCATGAGCAACAAGTGGTCCTGGGGGGCGCTGGTGCCCCGCTCCCTGTTGTCACGGATGATCCTGCTGCTGTTGCTGGCCATCCTGCTCTCCCAGACCATTCTGACCGGCATCTGGATGCAGCAGATCCAGAAGCGGGAGCTGGAGGGGATGCTCAGCACCACCCGCAACCTCGCCATGTCTGCCGCCTCCACCGTCAATTTCTTCAAATCCCTGCCGCTGCAGTATCGCCATATCGCGCTGGACCAGCTGCGCAACATGGGGGGCAGCCGCTTCTTCGTCTCGCTCAACGAGGAAGAGATACACATCAACGCCATCCCCGACAGCGAAAGAAAGACGCAGGTGCTGGAGGAGGTTCAGGGAGTGCTGACCCGCAAGCTCTCCGACGCCATGGCGATCAAGGTGGACTTCTCCCGACCCGATGACCTCCACGTCTTCAACAACGACACCTTACTGGCGGATCTCCCCTCCTCCTGGGCCCGCTACACCCTGTCGCTGGAGCCGCTCAATCCGCCGGTACTGGTGACCCAGATCGAGATTGAAAAGGGGGAGTGGCTCTATCTGGCGGCCCTGCTGCCCGCTCCCTACATGACGCTGGATGACACCGTCATGCCAAGCAACCAGGTGCGTTTCATCGCCCTGATGACGGTGTTCCTCTGCTTCTTCACCTTTATGCTGGTGCGCTGGCAGACCCGCCCGCTGCGCCGTCTCGCCAAGGCGGCGGTGAATCTGGGCAAGGATATCGACCAACCCTCGCTCAAGGAGGAGGGTGCCTCCGAGATCGTCGCGGCGACCCGCGCCTTCAACATCATGCAGCACCGCATTCGCCGCTATATCGACGATAGAGAGCGGCTGTTCAGCTCCATCTCACACGACCTCAAGACACCCATCACCCGACTGCGGCTGCGGGTCGAGCTGCTTGACGACGAGGTACAGATCGCCAAGTTCAACAAGGATCTCGACGAACTGGAGCTGATGGTGAAAGGGGCGCTGCAGACGGTCAAAGAGACCGACATTCACGAGAATATCGAGGAGATCGACATCAACGCCCTGCTTGAACAGATGGCGGAGTCGATGAACCTGCACGACGAGCGGCTGACCATCGAAGGGCACTGCAAGTGGCCCTATCGCGGCAAGCTGCTGGCGCTCAAGCGCTGCATCGGCAATCTGGTGGACAACGGCATCAAATATGGCCAGCGGGTGCGCATCATCATCATGGATGACGAGGAGATGCTGATTCTCTTTATCATGGATGAGGGCCCCGGCCTGCCGGACGATCAGTTCGAGCGCATCTTCGAGCCCTATTACCGGCTCAGCACGGATCAGGCTGGCACCGGCCTCGGCCTTGGCATCGCCCGCAACATAGCCCACGCCCACGGCGGCGATCTGGTGCTGGAAAATCGTCCGCAAGGTGGCCTGCAGGCCACGCTCTCCCTACCAAGGCAGTAACCTTATGAAGTGGTTGTCTTTTTCTGTCATCGCCCTGCTCTCTGCTCCCGTTGCCGCCTCCCAGGTGGAGGTGCTGCACTGGTGGACATCCGGCGGCGAAGCGAAAGCGGTCGAAGTGCTCAAATCCGAGTGGACCAAACAGGGCAACCAGTGGAACGACTTTGCAGTGCAGGGCGGCGGCGGCAAGAGCGCCATGACGGTATTGAAGAGCCGGGCACTGGCGGCCAACCCGCCAGAAGCGGCCCACCTCAAGGGTTACGAGCTCAAGGAGTGGGCCGGGCTCGGCTTCCTGCGCGATCTCAGCCCGATGGCCGAACACCTCGGCTGGTACAGTCAGATGCCGCCCATGGTGCGGGCCACCCTCAGCCAGAATGGCGCCCTGATGGCGGTGCCCACCGGCATCCACCGGGTCAACTGGCTGTGGCTCAACCGCAAGATCTTCGAGCGCAACAAGCTGACTCCACCCACCGACTGGGCCAAGTTTGTCACCGTCGCCGACCAGCTTAAAAAACGGGGCATCACCCCGCTCGCCATCGGCAACGAACCCTGGCAGCTGGCGGTGTTGTTTGAAACAGTGGCGCTCGGTGAGGGAGGAAAAGAATTCTATCGCAAGGCATTCCTCGAGCAGGATAGCGCCACCCTGACCGGCCCCGACATGGTGCGGGTGCTGACCCGCTTCCAGCAGCTGCGCGCCTACGTGCCGCAAAAATACGCCGGTCTGAAGTGGCATCAGGCCACCAATCTGCTGGAGAGCGGTGGCGTCGCCATGCAGCTGATGGGGGACTGGGTGAAGGGTGAACTGAGTGCCGGCAACTACCGGCCGGGTGAGGATATCGCCTGTCTGCCGAGCCCGGGCAGCGCCGGACTGTTCAGCTACAACCTCGACTCCATCGCCATGTTCAAACAGCGGGATCCGGCCCAGCTGCAGGCGCAAGGGGATCTTGCCCAGCTGCTGATGACGCCGCAATTCCAGGCAGAGTTCAACCGGGTGAAGGGATCGATCCCGGCGCTGACCAATCCCGACATGAGCAAGTTCGACCGCTGCGCCATCCGCTCCTATCAGGATTTCCTGCTGGCGGAAAAGCAGGACAACCTGCTGCCCAGCATGGCGGAAGGGATGGCGACGCCGACCAATATGCGGCAGGCGATCCTCGATGTGCTGAGCAACTTCTTCAACGACCCCAAGGCCAACCCGGAGCAGACGGCGCTGCATCTGGAGCGGGCGATGCGCTCGACCCGCTGATCCGGGCACATAACCAAACGGCAGAAATGACAAAGGCGGAATTGCTCCGCCTTTGTTGTTGAATCGTCATCCGATTCAGGATTGATCGTTCTCGTCCTCATCCTCGTCATAGTAATCGCTGAGCTCGATCCAGAGCCCCAACCCGACCATCACCATGGAGCCGAACCAGGTACCGGTATTCCCGATCGGGCTGCCCATCACTATCATGGCGAAGGACAAGAACCCCATGCCTGCATAGGCCTGTAATCTGCCGTAGGAGACCTGCATATTCACCTCCTTGTTGAATATGGTTCAATTTTTATATTACTCGTCCGGCGCAAGCTGGATAGGGTCGAATAACATTTCGGTTACATATGCTGGTGAATGGGTCGTTTGTTTGATTATTTTTTAGCCCTGAGTATCATTGGCAGCCGAATAGGTTGAAGGTTGATAATAGATGAGTGATTTATTCTGCGGCGCAACTCACGAGTTGGACGCAATCGGGCTTCGTTGCCCGGAACCCGTTATGATGGTTCGCAAGAAAGTGCGGCTGATGGCGGATGGCGAGACCCTGCTGGTCAGCGCCGACGATCCTTCAACCACCCGCGACATCCCCAGTTTCTGCCGCTTTATGGATCACACCCTGGTCGCCAGCGAGACAGAGCAGGCCCCCTACCGCTATCTGATCCGCAAGGGTCAATAAGCCCCCGTACCGGAGCACTCCATGACAACCATTACCCGAATCGGCACCACCCAGCGTTGGTCAGACGTGGTCATCCACAATGGCACCCTCTACGTGGTGGAAGTGCCCGTCAGCGAAGAGGCCGACATCCACCAGCAGACCCGCGAAGTGCTTGAGAGCCTGCAACGCCTGCTGGAAGCCAACGGCTCCGGCGTAGACAAGATCCTGATGGCCAACATCTATCTCAAAGACATTGGTGACATCGCTGCCTTCAACGAGCAGTGGGATGCCTGGATCCCGGCTGGCACCGCACCCGTGCGCGCCTGCGTACAGGCCCGTCTGGCCCACGAAGGCTACAAGGTGGAAGTGCAGCTGACCGCCGCTGTCTAAGAGGCGCTTATCCCCCTCATCCCCGCCCCTTCTCCCACGAGGGGAGAAGGGAGCAAACAACAAGGCGTCATTGCTCGCCACGGCGCCAATAGAAAGGCCCCGCCATCACTGGCGGGGCCTTTTCGTTACCGAAACCTGAACGACTTAGGCGGTCGGGGTCAGGGTAATGGTCACGCGGCGGTTCTGGGCTTTGCCAGCGGCTGTGCTGTTGGTAGCAACTGGCTGATCCGGGCCCACGCCGGTGGTGGAGATGCGGCTACCTGCTACGCCCTGACCAATCAGCTGAGCGGCAACGGCATCGGCACGATCGCGGGAGAGCTTCATGTTCAGATCGCGGGAACCGGTACTGTCGGTGTGACCGACCACGTTCAGGCGGGTCTTGTCGAACTCGGCAACCACCATGGCCACGCCGGAGAGGGTGTTGGCACCGGCCGCTTTCAGCTGGGAGCTGGAGCTGTCGAAGGTCACGTTGTTCGGCATGTTGAGGATCAGCTCATTGCCATTGCGGGTCACGCTGACGCCGGTGCCCTGCAGCTTCTCGCGCAGCTTGGCTTCCTGCACGTCCATGTAGTAGCCGATACCGCCACCCAGGGCCGCGCCGGCAGCAACGCCGGTCAGGATGCCCTTCTTGCGGTCACCCTTGCTGGAGGAGAGCGCACCTACGGCCGCACCGGCAGCGGCGCCAGCCAGCGCGCCCCAGGCACCTTTGGAGGTCTGGGATTCACCTGTGTAGGGGTTGGTGGTACAGCCGCTCAGGGCAACGGTCAGTGCCAGAGCAGGCACCAGGATCTTGGCTCGCATGAAAAAACCTCTGTGAAAACAATCCGGCACCATGCCGGGGGCCGGATTGTAACGCGCTGGCACGCCATTGTCTGACGCAAGCCTGAACAGATGGCGAGAGTGGTGTTTTTTTGGGCAATCGGCGGGCTGTCAGCGCGGTAACTGACACTCGGCGTGGCAAGGACAGCTGACCAGATGATCGTTCACCATCCCCACCGCCTGCATAAATGCGTAGCAAATAGTGCTGCCGACGAAGGTAAAGCCGCGTTTCTTGAGCGCTTTCGACATGGCATCCGACTCCGGCGAGGTCGCCGGAATATCGCCGTTGCCCTGCCGCTGGTTGACGATGGGGGTGCCGCCAACAAAGCCCCACAGGTAGTCGGCGAAGTCGATCCCCTGCTCCTGCAACGCCAGATAAGCGCGGGCATTTCTGATGATCGACTGCACCTTGAGCCGGTTGCGGATGATGCCGCTGTCCTGCATCAATCGCTCCACATCCTGCTCGTCGAACCGGGCAATCTGCACCGGATCAAAGTCGGCATAGGCGCGGTAGTAGCTCTCGGTACGCTTGAGGATGGTGATCCACGACAGCCCAGCCTGCTGGCCGTCGAGGCAGAGCTTGGCAAACAGCTCGCGGGCGTCATAGACCGGCCTGCCCCACTGTTTGTCATGGTATTCAATGTATTCCGGGTCTTTGGTCACCCAGGCGCAGCGCAGTTCCATTTCCTCTCCCTCGTCATTTCAGCGGTTTGCCCGACCCTGCCCACTCTGCAGGCGGCACTGCTCACATCATATACCGGACATCCCGCCCGACCAGCCAGGGCGCAGCACCATCCCGCGAATCCGCTGCAATTTCGCCTATTATCCGACCATGCCAGACGGTATACTCCCTCGGTTCACATTCAGCAAATCTTGCTCTGATTTTCACTTCGCGCGAAAAAAATTATGCAAAAATTCGATGTCAAAACCTTTCAGGGCCTGATCCTGCAGCTGCAGGACTATTGGTCCCGCCAGGGCTGTACCATCATTCAGCCGCTGGATATGGAAGTGGGTGCCGGTACCTCCCACCCCATGACTTGTCTGCGTGCCCTGGGCCCGGAGCCCATCGCCTGCGCCTACGTGCAACCGTCCCGCCGTCCGACTGACGGCCGCTACGGTGAAAACCCGAACCGCCTGCAGCACTACTACCAGTTCCAGGTGATCATCAAGCCTTCCCCCGACAACATTCAGGAACTCTATCTGGGCTCCCTGAAAGAGCTGGGCATGGATCCTGAAATCCACGACATCCGCTTCGTGGAAGACAACTGGGAAAACCCGACTCTGGGTGCCTGGGGTCTGGGTTGGGAAGTGTGGCTGAACGGCATGGAAGTGACCCAGTTCACCTACTTCCAGCAGGTTGGCGGCCTCGAGTGCAAGCCGGTCACCGGCGAGATCACCTACGGTCTCGAGCGTCTGGCCATGTACATTCAGGGCGTGGACAGCGTCTACGATCTGGTCTGGTCTGACGGCCCGCTGGGCAAGACCACCTACGGCGACGTGTTCCACCAGAACGAAGTGGAGCAATCCACCTACAACTTCGAACACGCCGATGTGGAGTTCCTGTTCCACTGCTTCGAGCAGTACGAGAAGGAAGCCCAGAACCTGCTGGCACTGGAAAAACCGCTGCCGCTGCCTGCCTACGAGCGCATCCTCAAAGCCGCTCACTCCTTCAACCTGCTGGATGCCCGCAAGGCCATCTCGGTCACCGAGCGTCAGCGCTACATCCTGCGCATTCGCACCCTGACCAAGGCCGTGGCAGAGGCATACTACGCCTCCCGCGAAGCGCTGGGCTTCCCTATGTGTCAGCGCAGTGAGAACAAGCAAGGTTAAGGAACGGACATGGCACAACATACATTTCTGGTAGAGATCGGTACTGCTGAGCTGCCGCCCAAAGCCCTGCGCTCCCTGGCCGAAGCCTTTGCCGACAACTTCAAAGCCGAACTGACCAAGGCCGATCTGGCCTTCGGCGACGTCGAGTGGTTTGCCTCACCGCGCCGTCTGGCGCTGAAGGTAAGCGAGCTGGCTGGCGAACAGCCGAGCAAGAGCGTCGAGAAGCGCGGCCCGGCCGTAGCGCAGGCGTTCGATGCCGAAGGCAAGCCGACCAAGGCTGCCGAAGGCTGGGCCCGTGGCAACGGCATCACCGTTGAGCAGGCCGAGCGTCTGGTCACCGACAAGGGCGAGTGGCTGGTTCACACCGCCAAGGTCGAAGGCCGTCCGGCCAAAGAATTGCTGGGCGAGCTGGTTGCCTCTGCACTGGCCAAGCTGCCCATCCCCAAGATGATGCGCTGGGGCGACAAGACCATCCAGTTCGTGCGTCCGGTCTTCACCGTGACCCTGCTGCTGGATGGGGATCTGGTCCCCGCCCACATTCTGGGTATCGACTCCGCCCGCACCCTGCGCGGTCACCGCTTTATGGGCGAGAGCGAGATCACCATCGACAACGCCAGCCAGTACCCGCAGATCCTGCAGGAGCGCGGCATGGTGATTGCCGACTTTATGGCGCGCAAGGCCAAGATCAAGGCTGACGTCGAAGCGGCCGCTGCCGCCTTCGGTGGCGTTGCCGATCTGGACGACGCCCTGCTGGAAGAAGTGACCGCACTGGTCGAGTGGCCAGTGGTGCTGACCGCCAACTTCGAAGAGAAGTTCCTGGCCGTACCGGCCGAGGCCCTGGTGCACACCATGAAGGGTGACCAGAAGTATTTCCCGGTCTACGACAAGAACGGCAAGTTGCTGCCGAAGTTCATCTTCGTCACCAACATCGAGTCCAAAGACCCGAGCCAGATCATCAGCGGCAACGAGAAGGTGGTGCGCCCCCGTCTCTCTGACGCCGAGTTCTTCTTCAAGACCGACCTCAAGCAGACCCTGGCCTCCCGCCTGCCGCGCCTTGAAACCGTGCTGTTCCAGCAGCAGCTGGGCACAGTCCGGGCCAAGGTCGAGCGCATCGAGACCGTCGCCGGCTTTATCGCCGAGCGCATCGGTGCCGATGTCACTCAGGCCAAGCGTGCCGGTCTGCTCTCCAAGTGTGACCTGATGACCAACATGGTCGGCGAGTTCACCGACACCCAGGGTGTCATGGGGATGCACTACGCCCGTCACGATGGCGAAGACGAAGCAGTGGCCGTGGCCCTCAACGAGCAGTACATGCCGCGCTTTGCCGGTGATGCCCTGCCGTCCGGTCTGGTTGCCTGCGCCGTCGCGCTGGCCGACAAGTTCGACACCCTGGCCGGTATCTTCGGCATCGGCATGCTGCCGAAGGGTGACAAGGACCCGTTCGCCCTGCGTCGCGCCGCCATCGGTGCCCTGCGCATCATGACCGAGAAGCAGCTGGATCTGGATCTGGTTGAACTGGTTGAAGAAGCGGTACGCGTCTACGGCGACAAGCTGACCAACAAAACCGTCGTCACCGACGTGGTCGACTTTATGCTGGGCCGCTTCCGCGCCGCCTATCAGGACGAAGGCATCGGTGCCGACGTGGTGCTGGCCGTACTGGCCCGCCGCCCGACCCGTCCGCTCGACTTCGATCGTCGCGTCAAGGCCGTCAGCCACTTCCGCACGCTGGATGCCGCACTGGCACTGGCCGCCGCCAACAAGCGCGTGAGCAACATTCTGGCCAAGGTTGAAGGCGAATTGCCGACTGCCGTCAAACCGGAACTGCTGGTCGATGCCGCCGAGAAGGCGCTGGCCACCCAGGTTGCCGAACTGCAAGCCGAACTGGCCCCGCTGTTCGCCGCCGGTGACTATCAGGCTGCCCTCACCCGTCTGGCCGCCCTGCGCGAGCCGGTCGATACCTTCTTCAACGAGGTGATGGTGATGGCCGATGACGAAGCCCTCAAGGCCAACCGTCTGGCACTGCTGAACAACCTGCGCAACCTGTTCCTGCAAGTCGCGGATATCTCCCTTTTGCAGTGATGTTGGTTGGGTTGAGTGATATAAAGAACGGCGCCGTTAAGGCGCCGTTTTTAATGACAAACTATTCCTATTACGATGCACTGATGTAAGGTAATAATCCCTTACCTACTTCAGCAATTACACATTTAGCCTGTCCACTTTCTACACGATGAGCTTCAATTAGCCGAGAGCTAATTAATTCATTTATCGAATGCTGAACCCTATTTCTAGTACCTTGGTCATGAATTCCTTTTGCTGCACAATATGCTTGAGTAAACTCAAAAAGCCAGTCTGACGTTATCTTTGTTCCCGTTGATGTAGATGTACCCAACGATATCAAAGGCCAATTATTAAAATCGGCCATAATAGTTAACGCTTGAGGAGTGAGCTTTTCTATCTGAGACAGGGAATATTTATGCTGCTCAAATAATTTCGCAAAATCATTTCTTACAATATAAATTAGCGCAGAAGACAGATGGGAAGACAACTCTATATCTGGAGGTGTATCATCAAGAATTCTCAGTATTTTATTGAAAATAGTATTGCCCTGAGGGCTTGATAAAAACTCTTTTAGTTGAGTTAGAGCCATTTCATGTTGGTCATTTCTATCAAAATATTGAGCCAAAAGAAATTCTTTTTTTGCTTCTTTCAAATCTTCATCTACAGACTCATTCCAGTTTATTATCTCAGAAACTATTTCACCGATCTTAAAAACACCTAATACTTTATCTCTTATGAATTTCTTTACGTGTGTAGATGAAATTTCATCGACTTGCTCTTTGCTTAACTCTACGTTTTCAATCCTAGCATCTAGAGTTTTAGCTTGTGCATTAAAGTAATGCTCTGGATAATTTATTATTTCCTTTTTAATTAGCTGACCTTTTGCCATATATAAATCCTCAATATTAAACATCTAAAAATTATTTCAGCAAGATTATCACAACGAGGATTTATACGAAGCTTATTTTCCAAAAATGTGACCCACTCTTCTGGTATCTCTTGCCTCCAGCTATAGCAACCAGTGGCCTCCTTCCGGCTGGCCGCCGCGGACTCGCAGGAACAACAGAAACAAACGCATCTCGATCGTCCGATTACACTGCGCTAATCGAACCTACAGGGGGTAATGAGCTGTTATCATTTGAGACAGTGCCCAGCGCCGCCACGCCCAATCAGAGGAACGTCATGGATATACCTGCCGCCCCGTCCCCCGCCATCTGCCAGCAATGTCAGGAGCAGGTGGATCTCGACTTCGATTTCACCATGGCCTTTCAGCCCATCGTCGATTGCAGCCAGCGCACCGTCTTCGGCTACGAGGCGCTGGTGCGGGGGATCAACAACGAACCGGCGCAGAGCGTGATTGCCCGGGTCAACGACGACAACCGCTACCGCTTCGACCAGCTGTGCCGGATCAAGGCCATCGCGCTGGCCGCCCGGCTCGATATGCGGGGCATGCTGAGCATCAACTTTCTGCCCAATGCGGTCTACCGCCCGGAGCGCTGCATTCGCACCACCCTGCAGGCGGCCCGCGAGCACCTCTTCCCTATCGAGCAGATCATGTTCGAGCTGACCGAGGTGGAGCAGGTGCAGGATAGCCAGCATCTTCGCGGCATCGTCGATCACTATCAGGCCCTCGGCTTCAAAACGGCGATCGATGACTTTGGCGCCGGTTACTTGGGCCTCAACCTGCTGGCCGATTTTCATCCCAACATCGTCAAACTCGATATGCACCTGCTGCGCGGCATCGACCAGGACCCGACAAGCCATAGTGCGCCACTGTCTGGCGCTGTTTGCCGAGTTGCAGATCACCCCGCTGGCGGAGGGGATCGAGACCCGCGAAGAGATGGCCTGCCTGCGGGAGATGGGCATCAACCTGATGCAGGGCTACCTGTTCGCCCGCCCCGGCTTCGAAACCCTGCCCGAGGTGGATTTCGCCAGCTTATAAGCCAGTCGGTCTGCACTGCCTCCCCCTCAGCCCACTCCCACCCGAATATGAAAACGGACACCCGAGGGTGTCCATGTGCATACCCTATGACCTTGCGCCATGGTCACACAGTCACCCTCCCCGGTTAATGGGTCAGCTGTGGCAACAGTTGCAGCAGGTGAGCCCGTATCGCCAGCGGCGTCTGGCTAACCCAGATCTCCAGCAGGCCATACGCGAGCAACGGCAGCACCAGCAGCAACAGGCAGAGCAGCCCCAGCAAACGGCTTGGTGCAAGCCGCTTCACCTTGCTGCCAAGGTGCAGGGCCTCGACCCGCTTGGGGCAGGCGGCCACGCAGCTCAGGCAGCCGGTGCACTCCAGGCTGCGTACCGCAATAAGCTGGTGCACAGCAATGCGCGATGGACAGGCCCGGCTGCACTTGTCGCAGTCATGACCCTGGCTTCGCAGGCAGCGGGCCGGGTCACGGCGAATGCGCAGCGGCGTCAGTAGCCCCAGCAGGGCGAGCCAAGCGCCATAGGGGCAGAGGTAGCGGCAGAATCCCTGACGAAAGGTCGCGGTAAGCAGCAACACCCAGCCGAGGCACAGACCCGAGATCAGGGTCAGGTTGAAGAAGAAGGCCCCCATCTTCATATCCGCCGCCTGATGGTAGGGGCTGGTGAAGTAGCCGGGCAGGGCAGCAGCCGGCACCGCCAGCAGGATGATGAAGAGCAGAAAGCCGAGCACCAGAAATTTCTGGGTGCGCAGGGCAAGATCCAGCCAGCGCGGCGGGCTCCACTCCCCCGGCAGCAACCGGTGGCGCAGGCCATGTAGCCATTCCCCCACCAGCCCGAGCGGACAGAACCAGGCACAGAACGCCCGCCCCAGCAGCAGGGCCGACAGGGAGAGCACCAGTACGGTGACGGTGGCCGCCGGATGGTGGGGATCCACCAGCCCCTGCGCGAACCAGGCCCGCAGCCCGAGGCCACCGGCGATGGGCAGGAAGGCATCCACCACGTCCGGGCGCACCAGCCAGGGGCTCATCCCCTGTCCCAACTGCCAGATATGCAGGCTGTATTGCACTGTGACCAGCCCCCAGCAGAGCAGCAGCAGATGGCGAGTGCGCGCCCGCAGCCACTGGCTGTCGAGCGCTTCTAGGGCGGGCAGCGGCCGCCTCTGGTGCCGGAGGGCAAGCACGGCGGTGACCGTCCCCAGTGCGAGCCAGAGCAGGCTGTCGGCCGCCAGCAACCAGACCAGCCCCAGCAGGCCGAGCGCAAGACGCCCCGGCCAGCCGGTGCGCACCTGCCACGCCAACAACACCAGATAAACCATACCGGCCACCATGGTTATCGCTTCAATCACGCTCATGCATCCCCCACTGCCTACATCCGGATCCGGCAGCAAGGATAACTAACATTTGAGTTGATTATTTTGATCTGCATGGGCCGAGGGAGGAGTTATGGCCAATGCCTCCCTCGCAGGCTCTCCCCTCTTTCAACGACACGCAGCCTCATCAGCCAGGCACTAGCCGCGGGCACGGTGGAGGTGGTAGTCAACGTGATAGTCGTTGGCATTACGGAACATGATGGAGTAGTTGAGGAACTCTCCGCTCTCGCTGTATGAGAGTGAGGTAAGCCGCAGGATAGGGGCCCCCTGCTCGATATGGAGCAGCTCGGCAGTAGCCCGATCCGCCAGCACGGCACTGAAGCACTCATAGTTGCCCGCAATCGCGATGCCGCACTCCCGTTCGATGTAGTCGAATTTGGACCCTTCCAGATGGGCGACCGACAGATTGCGAAACAGTCTGACCGGCATATAGCTCTCTTCCAGCAGCAGAGCCCGACCATCCACCGAGCGGATCCGGCTTGAGTAATAGACGGGTTCATTCACCTTAACCCTCAGCTGACTGGCGATGGCCGGTGGCGCGGGCATGGTGCGAAATTCCAACACCTGGCTGGTCAAAGTGCGCCCCTGCTCGCGCATCAGTTCGGTAAACCCGCTCAGACCTTTGGTCTCATGCTGAACATCCTTTTTCGTCACATAGGTGCCGCTGCCGTGGCGCCGCTCGACCAATCCCCACTCGATCAACATATCTACCGCTCTGCGGATGGTCATGCGGGAGACGCCATACTGTTCTGCCAGCGCTTTTTCGCCCGGCAACACATCTCCCACCCGACACTCGGCACCGTTTACCCTGATCCTGAGTCGATCAGCCACCGATTTATAGATCACTACTAGACATCTCCTGTGGTCACAACGCCAACCATCTTATTCTTAAGCAAGTGGATAAATTGCATAAAAACAATAACTTAAATTTAAACTAAAGCTGCAAGAACATCACAAAACCAAGAGGTACAACAATATCGCAAAAGTTAGACATCTTTGTCTAAATAACTGCATGCGTCAGATCACATTATTCCAAGATATTTCATGAGGTCTCTTTTTATCGTTGCTAATTTGCATCTGGCAACACCGGCAAGGATTCGATTAGCTATTTCAACCAAGGGACAATATATGCTCAGTCAAATTCAACGTTTTGGCGGAGCAATGTTCACTCCTGTACTGCTTTTTCCTTTTGCAGGTATGGTAGTAGGCATTGCAATTATGCTGAAAAACCCGATGTTTGTCGGTGAATCACTGGCAAACCCACAAGGATTATTCTTCCAGATCATCCATATTATTGAAGAAGGTGGCTGGACAGTATTCAGGAATATGCCGCTTATATTTGCGATTGGCCTGCCAATCGGTCTGGCAAATAAGGCGCAAGCCAGAGCCTGTCTAGCTGTATTGGTCAGCTTCATGACCTGGAACTATTTTATCAACGCCATGGGCATGACCTGGGGCAGTTATTTCGGGGTCGACTTCAGTCAGGATGTGGGGGGGGAAAGTGGCCTCGCCATGGTAGCGGGGATCAAGACCCTGGATACCAGCATCATAGGGGCCATCGTCATCTCCGGCATCGTGACGGCACTGCACAACCGTCTGTTTGATCGCCAACTGCCGGTCTTTCTCGGCATCTTTCAGGGCAGCTCCTTTGTCACCATTGTCGCCTTCTTCGTGATGATCCCCTGTGCCTGGCTGACACTGCTTGGCTGGCCAAAAGTACAGATGGGCATCGCCTCCCTGCAGAATTTCATGCTGGTCTCGGGTCCGGTCGGGGTGTGGGTATACACCTTCCTCGAGCGGATTTTGATCCCGACCGGCCTGCATCACTTTATCTACGGCCCCTTCATCTTCGGCCCAGCGGCAGTAGAGGGAGGCATTCAGCTCTACTGGGCGCAGCACATGCTGGAGTTCAGCCAGAGCACTCGCCCGCTGATTGAACAGTTCCCTCAGGGTGGCTTCGCCCTGCACGGCAACTCGAAGATTTTCGGTGCCATGGGGATTGCTCTGGCCATCTATGCCACGGCAGCCAAAGAGAACAAGGCCAAGGTGGCAGGCCTGCTGATCCCGGCCACCCTGACCGCCATTCTGGTCGGTATCACCGAGCCGCTGGAGTTCACCTTCCTCTTCATCTCGCCTCTGCTGTTTGCCATCCACGCCCTGC
Organism: Aeromonas sp. 602200; assembly: GCF_049173895.1. Taxonomy (NCBI): domain Bacteria; kingdom Pseudomonadati; phylum Pseudomonadota; class Gammaproteobacteria; order Aeromonadales; family Aeromonadaceae; genus Aeromonas; species Aeromonas sp. 602200. The sequence goes on along the minus strand of NZ_JAAKSL010000021.1, from coordinate 46,296 downwards.
TGGCAGCCACCATGTCGACTGTGATGTACCTGTTTGGTGTGGTCGGCAACATGGGTGGAGGTCTGCTCGACCAGTTCCTGCCGCAGAACTGGATACCCATGTTCCACAACCATGCGGGAATGATGTTCACCCAGATCGCTATCGGATTGGTCTTTACCGGCATCTGGTTCCTGATATTCCGCGCACTGATTATCCGGCTCAATCTTAAAACACCGGGCCGGGAAGACAGTGAAATAAAGCTTTATTCCAAGTCAGATTATCAGGCAGCCAAAAAACAGCGTGGCAGTGATAGTGCAGCACAAATTATCGAAGCGCTTGGCGGAGTCAATAATATACGCAGCCTAAATAATTGTGCCACCCGCTTAAGAATATCGTTGGCTAACAGCAAACTGGCAGCAGCAGATGAGGAGTTTATTAAATTGGGTGCCCATGGGGTCGTCCGCCATGGCGATAGTATCCAGGTAATTATCGGTCTGCATGTACCTCAGGTACGTGAAAATATGGAATCGATTATGAACAACAGTCATCAACAATCGTCTTTAGTAATGGAGTCATGATCATGAAAAAATTCTCTGTAGTCATTGCCGGTGGTGGTAGCACTTTTACTCCAGGTATCGTTCTGATGTTGCTGGAAAATCAACATCGCTTCCCGCTCAAGGAGATCAAATTCTACGACAACGATGGTGCCCGTCAGGAGATCATTGCCGAAGCCTGCAAAATCCTGCTGAAAGAGAAGGCTCCCGAGATCGCCTTCAGCTATGGCACCGACCCCAAAGCAGCGTTTAGCGATGTAGATTTCGTCATGGCCCATATCCGGGTTGGCAAATATCCGATGCGCGAGCTGGACGAGAAGATCCCGCTGCGTCATGGGGTGGTCGGTCAGGAGACCTGCGGCCCGGGCGGTATCGCCTACGGCATGCGCTCCATCGGCGGAGTGCTGGAGCTGGTCGACTATATGGAGCAGTACTCACCCAATGCCTGGATGCTCAACTACTCCAACCCGGCCGCCATTGTGGCCGAAGCGACCCGTCGCCTGCGTCCCAACGCCAAAATCCTCAACATCTGCGACATGCCGATCGGGATCGAGGGGCGCATGGCCCAGATTGCCGGTCTCAAATCCCGCAAAGAGATGCGGGTACGCTATTACGGCCTCAACCACTTTGGCTGGTGGACCCGCATCGAGGATCTGGAAGGTAACGACCTGATGCCGAAGATCAAGGAGCACGTCGCCCGCCACGGCTATGTGCCCAATAGCGCCAGCCATGCCGAAGCAAGCTGGAACGATACCTTCGCCAAGGCAAAGGATGTGTGGGCGCTCGACCCGGATACCCTGCCCAACACCTATCTGAAGTACTACCTCTACCCGGACTATGTGGTGGCCCACTCCAACCCGGAACACACCCGCGCCAACGAGGTGATGGAGCACCGCGAGAAGCAGGTCTTCACCGCCTGTAGCGACATCGTCAAGGCAGGCAATTCAGCAGCGGGCGAGCTGGAGATCGATGAACACGCCTCCTATATCGTTGACCTGGCAACCGCCATCGCCTTCAACACTCAGGAGCGGATGCTGCTGATCGTTCCCAATCGCGGCGCCATCCCCAACTTTGACCCGGAAGCCATGGTCGAGATCCCCTGCCTGGTCGGCAGCAGCGGGCCAGAGCCGCTACAGGTGGGCAGCATCCCGCTGTTCCAGCAGGGCATGATGGGTCAGCAGGTCGCGGTCGAGAAACTGGTGGTCGAAGCCTGGGTCGAGCACTCTTACCAGAAGCTGTGGCAAGCCATCACCCTCTCCAAGACAGTGCCCAGTGCATCGGTGGCCAAGTCCATTCTCGATGACTTGATAGAGGCCAACAAAGCCTACTGGCCGGAACTGAAATAACCCGCCCATAAACAAAAACCCCCTCGTGACAGAGGGGGTTTTTCGTGTTGGCAACGGGTGCGGATTAACGCAACGGTTTGACCGAGCGACGGACGATCAGCTCCGGCTGTACCGTCATCGATTCCACTTCCAGCTCCTTGTTGCGGATCCGGCTGACCAGATGCTTCACCGCCAGCTGGCCCAGTTCGGCCTTAGGGTGACGGATGGTGGTCAGCGGCGGGCTGGAGAAGCGCGCCATCTCCACATCGTCGTAGCCGATGATGGAGATATCGTCCGGCACCTTGACTCCCGCTTCCCAGGCAGCGCAAATCGCGCCGATCGCCATGGGGTCATCGAAGGCAAAGACCGCAGTCGGACGAGGCTGCAGGGCCAGGATGCGCTGCATGGCATCGAAGCCGCTCTGGCTCTCGTAGTCCCCTTCAAAGACCTGTTCATCTTTGAGGGTCAGACCGTGTTCGCCCAGCGCATCACGTACTCCGTCCAGTCGCTGCTGGGTGGTCGGCTTGGAGAGCTGGCCAGTGATGCAGACGATGTCGCGGTGCCCCAGCTCCAGCAGATGGCGAACGGCCATGCGGGCGCCGATGCGGGCGTTGTCGTTGATGACGTTGGCGAAATCGCACTCCGTGCCCCAATCCAGTACCACCTGCGGCACGTTCTTGTGGATGCGCAGCATGTCACGCAACGGGGTGTCGATATCGGTACCCAATACCAGCAGGCCATCCACCCGTTTTTCCATCAGCATTCTCAGGTAATGCTGTTGGCGAGGCGGCTGGTTTTCGGTGTTGCAGAGGATCAGGCTGTAGCCCTGTTCGAAGCAGTACGCTTCAACCCCTTGCACCACTTCTGCGAAGAAGGGGTTTACGCTGGTGGTCACCAGCATACCAATGGTCTTGGTCGAATTTATTTTAAGACTGCGCGCTACCGAGTTGGGCGCGTAGTTGAGTTCTGCCACCGCCTCAATCACTTTCTGGGTCGCGTCTTCGCTGACCCGCCGAGTGTGGTTGAGCACATGTGAGACGGTGGAGATGGATACGCCTGCGCGCGAGGCGACATCCTTGATAGTGGCCATCTCTGTCTCCTGACTGTCAAAGGCGGAACATTAGCAGATTTCCCGAATAAAGGCTTGGTTTTAACGAGCTCTGCCACGGAATTGTCAATGCCGGCTAATTTAGGCGCTCATTTCTGTTTGCGCAAATGGATTCTGGTCAAAATGGGAGCGCTGTCAGAGTAAAATATCGCCAGATTAATCCTCTGGCGTTTGTCAGAATCGCCTCTCGTTACCAAGATGTTAAGTCAACAAATCAAAATTAAGCTCTGATTAGGCGAAAATAACAGGTCATTTATTTCAAAATCCGCCCATCCAACCCCCTCTGGTTAGTATCTTTAACAGCTTGTTATTGCCCCGTGAGGAATGATAGAACCATACCTATAGCCGGATGCACGGGATGTAGATCCGGAATGGCACACGGAAATGAAACAATCCACTGATTAAGGGACGAATCAATGCATAAGTTGAGCAAAATCACAGTTGGCGCAGCGGTTTCTTTGGCTCTGTTTGGATCGATCTCCATCGCCCACGCGGCAGACACCATCAAGATCGGTATCGCAGGCCCGGTCACCGGCCCGGTAGCCCAGTACGGGGACATGCAGTTCACCGGCGGCAAGATGGCGGTCGAGCAGATCAACAAGGCTGGCGGTATCAATGGCAAGCAGATCGAAGCGGTCGTCTATGACGATGCCTGCGATCCCAAGCAGGCGGTGGCCGTTGCCAACAAGGTGGTGAACGATGGCGTCAAGTTCGTGGTCGGTCACCTCTGCTCCGACAACACCCTGCCCGCCTCCGACATCTATGAAGACGAGGGGATCCTGATGGTCACCCCCGCCTCCACCAACCCCAAGATCACCGAACGCGGTTACCAGCTGACCCTGCGCACCATCGGCCTGGATAGCGATCAGGGCCCGACTGCTGCCAAGTACATCATCGAGCAGGTCAAACCCCAGCGCGTGGCCGTTATCCACGACAAGAAGCAGTACGGTGAAGGGATCGCTTCCAGCGTCAAAGCTGCGCTCGACAAGGCTGGCGTGAAAGTGGTGGCCTTTGAAGGGATCACCGCCGGTGACAAGGACTTCTCCGCCCTGATCGCCAAGCTGCAGAAAGAGAACGTCGATTTCGTCTACTACGGCGGCTATCACCCTGAGCTGGGCCTGATCCTGCGTCAGGCTGGCGAGAAGGGGCTGAAAGCCAAGTTCATGGGCCCGGAAGGGGTGGGTAACAAGGACATCTCCGCCATCGGTGGCCCGGCTTCCGAAGGCCTGCTGGTGACCCTGCCGAACAAATACGATCTGGTACCTGCCAACGCCCCGCTGGTCGCTGCGTTCAAGGCCAAGGGTCAGGACTCCTCCGGCCCGTTCGTCTGGACTACCTATGCCGCGGTGCAAACCCTGGCCGCCGGTATCGCCAAGGCGGGTGAAGATGACCCGGCTGCCGTTGCCGCCGCCATCAAGGCCGCACCGATCGATACCGTGATGGGCCCCCTGACCTGGGCACCGAACGGTGACCTGAAAGGCTTCGAATTCGGTGTGTTCCAGTGGCACGCTGACGGTACTTCCAGCCAAGTCAAATAATCTGCCGATCGGGGGTGAGTACGCTCCCCCCCTCCTCTCTTTGCGGGCAAGTACAGGGAACGCAGTATGTCCGAACACCTCCTCTATCTGGTTCAGCAACTGCTGAACGGATTAACCATAGGCAGCACCTATGCGTTGATCGCCATCGGCTACACCATGGTCTATGGCATCATCGGCATGATCAACTTCGCCCACGGCGAGGTGTACATGATCGGCTCCTATGTCGCTTTTATGGTGATGGCGGGGCTCATGATGATGGGCATCGACAGCACCTTTCTACTGCTGGGGGGCGCCTTCCTGGTCAGTATTATCATCACCGGCACCTATGGCTGGAGCATCGAGCGGGTCGCCTACCGGCCGCTGCGCGGCGGCAACCGGCTGATCCCCCTCATCTCCGCCATCGGTATGTCGATCTTCTTGCAGAACATGATGCGGATGGCGCAGGGCTCGCGGGATATCGCCATGCCCAGCCTGATCTCCGGTGGCTGGACCCTGGGGGGGGAGGATGGTTTTCAGGCCAGCCTCTCCTATATGCAGCTGATCATCTTCGTGGTGACTTTCATCACCATGCTGGCGCTGACCCAGTTCATCGGCCGCTCCCGCATGGGCCGCGCCTGCCGCGCCTGTTCGGAAGATATCAAGATGGCCAACCTGCTGGGCATCGACACCCACGTGGTCATCTCCATCACCTTCGTGCTGGGGGCCGCGCTGGCCGCCGTCGCCGGGGTGCTGCTCGGCATGTATTACGGCGTCATCAACCCCTACCTCGGCTTTATGGCCGGTCTGAAGGCCTTCACTGCCGCAGTGCTGGGCGGTATCGGCAGCATTCCGGGCGCCGTACTGGGCGGCCTGCTGCTCGGCGTGGTTGAAGCGCTCACCGCCGGTTATCTCAGCACCGAGTACAAGGATGTGATGGCGTTTGCCCTGCTCATCTTTGTGCTGCTCTTTATGCCTACTGGCATCCTGGGTCGTCCGGAAGTGGAGAAAGTGTGATGAAACATCAATTTATCCACGCCTGTATCGCCAGCCTGGTGCTGCTGGTGCTCTCCTTCTGGCTGCTCGGCTTCAAGCTGGAGACCGATGGCTCCAGCCTGCAGGTAGTGAGCCGCCTCGATGTGTCGCTGGCCTGGCTACTGGGGGGCGCCACCCTCGTTTTCTGGTTCCAGATGCTGCGCGGCCAGATTGCCAAGCTGTTTCAGGCCTCCATCAGCGGCTTCTCGGTCGGCTTCACCAAGCTGGTGCTGCCGAGCCCGGAAGAGGCGCCCAAGCTCTATAACCTCACCGCCGTGCTGGTACTGCTGTTCGCAGTGAGCTGGCCCTTTATGGCCTCTCGCGGTGCCATCGATCTCGCCACCCTCACCCTGATTTACATCATGCTGGGGCTGGGGCTGAACGTGGTGGTCGGCCTCGCCGGTCTGCTCGATCTCGGCTATGTCGGCTTCTACGCGGTCGGCGCCTACAGCTATGCCCTGCTCAACACCTACTTCGGGCTGAGCTTCTGGGAGTGCCTGCCCATCGCCGGGCTGATGGCCGCCACCTTCGGCTTCCTGCTCGGTTTCCCGGTGCTGCGGCTGCGGGGGGACTATCTGGCCATCGTCACTCTGGGTTTTGGCGAGATCATCCGCATCCTGCTCAACAACATGACCACCCTGACCGGCGGCCCGAACGGCATATCCGGCATCCCCAAGCCAACGCTGGGGGGGCTGGAATTCAACCGCACCGTCAAGGATGGGGGCTTTGATACCTTCCACAACTTCTTCGGCATTACCTACAACGCCAACCACAAGGTGATCTTCCTCTACCTGATGGCGCTGGTGTTGGTGGTGGTGACCCTGTTCGTCATCAACCGCCTGCTGCGCATGCCCCTTGGCCGCGCCTGGGAAGCGCTGCGGGAAGACGAGATCGCCTGCAAATCGCTGGGGCTCAACCCCACCATCATCAAGCTGACCGCCTTCACCATAGGCGCCACCTTCGCCGGTTTTGCGGGTAGTTTCTTTGCCTCGCGGCAGGGCTTTATCAGCCCGGAATCCTTCGTCTTTATCGAGTCGGCCATCGTGCTGGCGATCGTGGTGCTGGGGGGCATGGGCTCCCAGATCGGGGTGGTGCTGGCCGCCATCGTGATGACGGTGCTGCCGGAGCTGGCCCGCGAATTCAACGAGTACCGCATGCTGATGTTCGGCCTCTTGATGGTGTTCATGATGATCTGGCGGCCACAGGGATTGCTGCCGATGACCCGTCCGCATCTGGAGTTGAAGAAATGAGTACACATCAGAAGTTAATGGAAGTCTCTGATTTGTCGATGCGCTTCGGGGGCCTGCTGGCCGTCAACGGGGTCAAGCTGGATATCGACAAGGGCGAGGTGATCTCCATCATCGGCCCCAACGGCGCGGGCAAGACCACCATCTTCAACTGCCTGACCGGTTTCTACTGCCCGAGCGGCGGCACCATCCGTTACAAGGGTGAGGAGATCCAGGGGCTGCCCGGCCACCTCATTGCCCGCAAGGGGATTGTGCGTACCTTCCAGCACGTGCGGCTGTTCAAGGAGATGACAGCGGTGGAGAACCTGCTGGTTGCCCAGCACCAGCACCTCAACACCAGCTTTATCGCCGGTCTGTTCAAGACCCCAGCCTTCCGCCGGGCGGAGCAGGAGGGGCTGGAGCGGGCCGCCTTCTGGCTGGATAAAGTGGGCCTCAAGGATCTTGCCAACCGCGCCGCCGGCAACCTGGCCTACGGTCAGCAGCGCCGCCTCGAGATCGCCCGCTGCATGGCGACCCGTCCCGAGCTGCTGATGCTGGACGAACCGGCCGCCGGTCTCAACCCGAAGGAGACCGACGAGTTGGACGAGCTCATCATGAGCCTGCGGGACGAATTCGGGGTCTCGGTGCTGCTGATCGAACACGATATGAAGCTGGTGATGGGCATCTCCAACCGTATCTTCGTGGTCAGCCAGGGGACCCCGCTGGCCCACGGCAAGCCGGATGAAATCCGCAACAACCCGGCAGTGATCAAGGCCTATCTGGGCGAGTCGTAAGGACAAAAAGATGTTAGAACTTCGCAACGTATCGACCCACTACGGCAAAATTCAGGCGCTGCACGATATCAGCGTCGAGGTGAAAGAGGGGGAAATCGTCACCCTGATCGGCGCCAACGGCGCGGGCAAGACCACCCTGCTGATGACCCTCTGCGGTGAACCCAAGCCCAGCAGCGGCTCCATCTGGTTTGAGGGGGAGCAGATCAGCTCCCTCACCACAGCCCGCATTATGCGCAAGGATATCGCCGTGGTGCCGGAGGGGCGCCGCATCTTCGCCCGCCTGACGGTGGAGGAGAACCTGCTGATGGGCGCCTTCTTCGTCGACAAGGCAGAGCAGCATGGCCTGCTGGATCAGGTATTCACCCTGTTCCCGCGCCTGCACGAACGCTTGCAACAACGGGCGGGCACCATGTCCGGCGGCGAGCAGCAGATGCTGGCCATCGGCCGTGCCCTGATGAGCAAACCACGCCTGCTGCTGCTGGATGAACCCTCGCTGGGGCTCGCCCCCATCGTCATCCAGCAGATCTTCGACACCATTGAGCAGTTGCGCCAGAAGGGGATGACCATCTTTCTGGTGGAGCAGAACGCCAACCAGGCGCTCAAGCTGGCCGACCGCGGTTATGTGCTGGAGAACGGCCACGTGGTGCTGCAAGACACGGGCGCCGCCCTGCTGGCCAACCCGGCCGTGCGGCAGGCCTATCTGGGCGGTTAACCCACTGAGCCGCATGCCATATCAACAAGGGAGCCGCAGGCTCCCTTATCTTTTGTGGGGTTAGTTTGCGCCCAAGCTTGCGGTACACTGGCCCGTAATCAACCTATTCGCAGGACATCCCGATGGACCAGTTTGCCCATATCAATGCCCATGATGCCCACCAGAAACTGAGCGCGGGTGAAGCCCGTCTGGTGGATATTCGCGACCCGCAATCCTTTGAAGCGGCCCACGCGGTCGGCGCCTTCCACCTCACCAATGGCACGCTGGTGCGCTTTATGAATGAAGTGGATTTCGATACCCCGGTCATCGTGATGTGCTATCACGGCAACAGCAGTCAGGGGGCGGCCCAATACCTGCTGCAACAGGGTTATGACGAGGTCTACAGTCTGGATGGCGGTTTCGAGGCGTGGCGCCGGGAGTTTCCCATCGAGGCAGGCGAGGCATGATCCAGCTGCTGGTGCTCGACAACGCCCGCATGGCACAGGCGCTGGTGGACTATCTTGCTACCCTGGGCATCTCCTGCGAGCTGACCCAGTCCGAGCTGGGGGTCACCATCTGGCTGGCGGACGAGCAGCGCCTCGCGCAGGCCCAGCTGGAGGTGAAGCGATTTCTGGCCGAGCCGGGCCACCCGCGCTACATGGAGGCCTCCTGGCAATCCGGCCGCGCCGATGCCCGCATCGACTACAGCAAGGGGATGACGGACCCCATCACCGATTTCCTCCATCAGGCGGGACCACTGACGCTGGTGGTGATCATCGCCTGTCTCGCCATCTACGGGATCGAGGCCATCGGCCTGCCCATCTACGACGAACTGGCATTCCACCCGACACTGGCCCAGTTCACCGACTGGCAGGCGTGGCGCTATTTCACCCCCGCCCTGATCCACTTCTCGGTGCTCCATCTGGTGTTCAACTTGCTGTGGTGGTGGTATCTCGGCGGCCAGATCGAGCAGCGCCTCGGCAGCGGCAAGTTGCTGATCCTGCTGCTGGTGGGCGCCGCCCTGCCCAATATCGCCGAGTTCTTCGCCAGCGGCCCGCTGTTTGGCGGCCTCTCCGGCGTGGTCTATGCCCTGCTCGGCTACTGCTGGCTGCGCAGCAAGCTGCAACCGGCCTGTGGCCTGACTCTGCCACCGGCGCTGATGGGCTTTATGCTGTTCTGGATGGTGCTCGGCTTCTTCGACATGCTGGGCACCAGCACCGCCAATATCGCCCACCTGACCGGTCTGCTGGTCGGCCTGCTGCAAGGCTGGCTGGATCGCAACCACCAGCCGACCTGATTATTCAGCAGTTTCAGAAACGAGAACGCCGCCCCGAAGGGCGGCGTTTGCTTATGGTCTGCGCAGTTACTGCTTGAGCAGGGTGTCGTCAGTCACCTTGACCGCCGCACCGCCACTCATAAAGAAGCTGGCGAACTGGGTCTGGCTCTCGGAGGTGACCGCGCCAGTCGGATCAAAGTTCTCGTCAGGGGCCAGCAGCGAGCTATGGCCCCCTTTCAGGAAGCGCGCAGCATGGTGACCCGCCGGGAGCACGCCGGAACCCTTCAGCTCTTGCAAACCCAGTACCCGGAACAGCGGCTCGGTGCCACCCAGCGGCGCAGAGGCGATGCTGTTGGGGATCACCTGATCCGGCAAGCTGAGCGCCCCATCACCAACAATTTCGGTGGCGAACAGCGGGAAGCTCTTGGCGACGCCACTGCCCAGATTGATCGGGTCGGCAGAGTCCAGCACTGACTGGGCGGCAAAGGTATAGCTCTGCAAGGTGCTCGCAGCCCCCGCCTGAGTAGCCGCATCCAGACTGGGCAGGAACTCGTTCACGAAACAGGTCGGCACCGCCGTCTGGCAACCGGGAGCATAAGCCTCAAACCCGGCCTTCAACTCAGGACTGCCCGAGGTGAGCACGCTCATCTTGATGGTCGGCCCGAAGCTCGGCGAGTTGAGCAGCAGCGGGGCGATGCCGCCACCCGGCATCGCCAGACCGCCGGTATCGAACTTGAACAGGGCATCAGCCTGAGCACTGCCGGTGGTCTGGTTGGCTACAGCCAGCAGATTGGCCCCGGTAATGGCACCGAGTGAGTGACCGAGGAAATGCACCTTCAGACCAGCACCACCCAATTGGCCACCCAGCCCCTTGGCATTGGCCAGACCGACAGCCAGGCGAAGGCCAAGCAGATCGGCCACGCTCTGTTTCAGGTTGTCCCGCGCCACCGTCAGATAACCCAAATTCAGATAGGGAGTCGGGTTCTCGGAGGTGGTGACGGTATCCATGCTGCCGCTCAGGGCATAGCCACGCTCACCGTGCAGCGGGTGATCGATCACCACCACAGCAACCACCTTGTTCACTGATGGGTCTAACCCGGCACCTATCTGGCTCAGCGCCAGCGCATAGGCGTTCTCCTTGATGGAGGTGACCCCGTGCTGATAGATGATCACATCGGTGACAGTGCTGAGGTCAGTGGTGGGGGCAAAGATCCGCAGCGGTACAGATTGTACTTCGGTCAGGGTCGGCAGCGGGTTGAAACGACCGATATTGCGCTCGGCATCCAGCGGCTTGCCACCGGAGGTGAGGGTCACCCCGATCAGCTTGCTCGCCTCCCTCAGCAGATCGGCCTGACGGCTCGGATCGGCGATCAGCTCACCCAGCAGTACTGGGTCCACACCCGCCCCGACCAGCCCACCGATCACCTCGGTATCACCCGCTTTCAACGCATTGGCGATGGCATAGAGGCTGGGAATGGCGCCATGCCAGGATTGGGTCTTGGCCTTGTCCCAGGAGCCGGCTATCGCTGGAGTAGAGAGGAAGTAAGGGAGCTTGACGGCACCGGTATACACCTTGGTCACCGCCGCGATGCCGTTCAATGTGGCATTGGCAGCGACAGCGGCAGCAATCGCATCCCGATCATCTTGAGGCAAGAATGGCTCGTTCGCCAGCTGGGTCAGGAAGGATACCCCGCCATTGAGCGCATCAATCGTATAGGTCCCCGGCAGGCTGGTGTTGCCTTTGGCGTCCTGCTTCCACAACGATGCGGCATCCAGGGTCGGGCTCTGCAACACGGTGGCCGCAGCTCCCTTCACAGCCAGCAGCACATCGGCGCCAGATTGGGTGGCAAACCAGTCGGAGAAAATCACCCGATCGCCGGTAATCCCGGTAGCGGCCTTGAACAACGCTTCCTGCAGCGCAATCAGGCTGCTGATGGTCTGCTCCTGCGCGGTTGCACCAGCCGTCGATTTGAAGTTGCTGTAATCACCGCCGGCCTTGAGCGGCGTACCACGACTGTCCTTGAGGGAGTCGGTCGCCACGATCATGTAGTAGGAAGAGGGATTGAGCGGCTTGAGCGGAACCAGATTGAGTTTGCCGCCACCATCACTCACCACAAAGTCAGTGCCATAGGTCAGAGGCTTATTGTTCTTCACTCCAACGGGTCGCTGAGTCACCGGATCCAGTACCAGCTCCAGCAGGTAGAGGGGCGCAACGGCAGAGACATACTCGCTGGCCGCCGGGGCCGGCACAGAGACACCGGTCACGGTCGCCGGTACCAGCTGGACGGGTTGGGTGGTTGACCAGCCATCAAGGGTGGAGAGGGCAGATACCGGGTTCGACAGATCAGCAGTTTCTGTCGAAAACTTCAGGGTACCATCGCTGGCGCGGGGGGCCAGCACACTCGGGCGAAGTCCATTGGCTCCACTCAGGGCATAGTCCAGGGAGCTGGTAGTATCTCCCTTGTTGTCATCTCCACCACATCCGCTCAGCAGAGCGCTGACAACAGCTGCATAAATTAGCTTCTTCTTCATTTTTTATTCTCTTTTTATAGGGTTGTTATCCATCACCAGCCAACGAGGCCATCACGACCGCGACTGCAAGACGTTAACATAAAACCAACAACCAACGAGACTCATGTTGGTCATCTTCTGCTCAGGTTTGTGGCGAGAATCAAGGTTTTACGTCAACAAAGGGGCGCAAGGGTAACAACAGTGAGTGATTAACCAGACCCGACCAGCCAGCGGGCACCATCACGACTAAAAAGCCGCCGCGATCTCGGCAAAGTGAGGGAATTGTCGGTAGAATGTCCGCCAACGCTTAAGGAGGACATCATGATCGACCCGAAGAAACTGGAAGAGATCGCCAAGCAGGTGCACAACTCCCTGCCACCCGGCATTCGCAGCATGGGTGAAGAGGCCGAGAAGAAGATGCGTCAGGTACTGCAAGCGCAGCTGGGCAAGCTGGATCTGGTCAGCCGTGAAGAGTTCGACGTGCAGACCAAGGTGCTGCTGCGTACCCGGGAAAAACTGGCCGCCCTCGAAAGCAAGCTGGCTCAGCTCGAGCAGCAGCTCGGCGCCAAAGGCGAATAACGAAAACCCCAGCTCAGCTGGGGTTTTTGCTTTGTATTGAACCTGTAAAAAGCATCACACCTGAAGCAGATACCAGGCCCGCTTGCCGCGCGCCTTGGCCTCGTACATGGCCCGGTCGGCCACCTCCAATGCCTGTCGGAAGCTCAATGGTTGCTCCTCCCACAGGGCGATGCCGATACTCAGCCCCACCCGCTGCGGGCAACCGGGTTTGGGCACGTAACCATGCATCCGGCAGATCAGGGCATCGGCCAGATGAGCCAGAGCATGGTTTGATACATCACGATGCAGATAAACCACAAACTCGTCACCGCCGTAACGGCCGCACAGGGCAGAGCCCGGCATAATGAGACGCAACCACTCCGCCATCTGCTGCAGTACCTGATCACCACAAGCGTGGCCCAACTGGTCATTGATCCCCTTGAAGTCATCCAGATCGATAAAGAGCAGTGCCCCCGTCCCTTGTGGCGGCTGTAGAGCGAACGCCTTGCCAAATCCCTGCCGGTTGAGCAGGCCGGTGAGCGCATCGCAGTTGGCACGCTCTGCCAGCCGCTGCTCATAAGCCTTGCGCTGGGTGATATCGATATGGGAGCCCATGATCCGCAATGGCCTGCCCTCATCATCCCACTCCACTACGCGACCACGATCCCACAGCCAGGTGATCTCCCCGGCCGGGCTGATGGTGCGGTATTCAGCTTCGTAGAAGGGCGTTTTCCTCTCAAGGTGGGCAAAGTAGCTGCCCATGGCATGGGCGCGATCGTCGGGATGGAGCTTGGCGCTCCACTGATCGAAATGAGGGGCCATGTCACCGGCCTGAAAGTTCTGCAGATTGAAGACCCGCAGTTCGCCGGTGGGAATGGTGCCCTGCCAGAGACAGATGCCGGTGCCATCGAGGGCGGCATTGAGCTTCTCCTGCAACAGGCCGTTTTCATGCTGCAAAGCGGCGATCTCTGCCTGCAAACGGGCAAACGCATCACCACCGGAGGAGGGTTCCGGCATGGCGGCCAGCTCAGTCGCGCAGGGTGCCTCCCGATCATACCCGGGTTGCCCCCTTGCCTCTTTGCTTAACACTGCGCCTCCTTGTGCTTGCTCTATGGATACTCTTGTCAATCCAAACAAAGATGCCACCAGCCAAGCCAGATTAGTAGCCATTCATAGCCAATATATTGAAAAATAATGGGATAACGCCGCGATAATCCAACCATTCGGTACGATCAGGTACTGCGGCAGCCACAAAAACAAAAGCCCCCGGCAAAACCGGGGGCTGCGTCATCCAAGCGGGGATCCCGTCAGATAAATTCGTAGGCGTCACCGAAGATGCGCTCCGGCTCGGCGCCGAGGATCTTGAACTCCTCACGCGCGGCCCCCGCCATCTCGAAGCGACCGGCGACATAGATGTCGTAGTCGTGGAGGCTGACGAAGTCATCCATGATCGCCTTGTGCACCAGTCCGCTCTTGCCGGTCCAGTCAGCATCCGGCTCCTGCACCACCGGGATAAAGGTGAGCGGCGCATAGTCACGCTCCCACTGCTGCATCTGCTCCAGTTCGTAGAGCCAGTGAGCCTGACGCACCCCCCAGTAGAAGAACACCGGGCGCTTGCTGCCTGTGTCGATCAGATATTCCAGAATGGAGCGGGCGTAAGAGAAGCCGGTGCCGCCCGCCATCAGGATCAGCGGACGGGGAGACTCATCGCGCAGGAACGCCTTGCCAGCCGGCAATTCGACCTCGATCTCCCCCTGCTCGCGCATGCGGGCCAGCACCTGACCGGCATAGGCGTTCTCGGGAGTGGCACCAATTTGCAGCTCCAGCACGCCCGGGCGGGTCGGCGAGTTGGCGATGGAGAAGGGGCGCTTGTCCGAATCGCTCATCACCACCAGCAGATACTGGCCCGGCTTGAAGCTGATCGCTTGCTGCGGCGTCAGAGCCACATGCCAGATGGTGTCGACATATTCGCGCAGTTCCTCTACGCGGCATTTGATACGTTGCATTCTTGTCCTTGTGGCGGGCTCGCTCGGCCCGCTTCGCTCATTGTTTCACTATGGAGTGACGACCAGCAGCCCTGGCCCCGTCAGTCGAGAATACTCAAATCAGTGCGGATCGCATCACTTTTTGCAGCAAAGCTGTCATGTTTGCCTCATCCGAGGATATTGAGCTCATCCCAGATGGCATCGACCTTCTGCTTCACCGCCTCATCCTGAACTATGGGCTGACCCCACTCCCGATTGGTCTCGCCCGGCCACTTGTTGGTGGCATCCAGCCCCATTTTGGAGCCGAGGCCGGAGACCGGCGAGGCGAAGTCCAGATAGTCGATCGGCGTATGCTCGATCAAGGTGGTGTCCCGTGCCGGGTCCATCCGGGTGGTGATGGCCCAGATCACATCCTTCCAGTCACGGGCGTTGACGTCATCGTCACACACCACCACGAACTTGGTGTACATAAACTGGCGCAGGAATGACCAGACTCCCAGCATCACCCTCTTGGCGTGGCCCGGGTAACGCTTCTTGATGGTCACCACCGCCATCCGGTAGGAGCACCCCTCCGGCGGCAGATAGAAGTCCACAATCTCGGGGAACTGCTTCTGCAGCAGCGGCACGAACACCTCGTTCAGCGCCAGACCCAGTACCGCCGGTTCATCGGGCGGACGGCCGGTGTAGGTGCTGTGATAGATGGCATCGCGCCGCTTGGTGATGTGGGTGATGGTAAAGACCGGGAACTCGTCCACCTCGTTGTAGTAACCGGTGTGGTCGCCATAGGGCCCTTCCGGCGCCATCTCACCCGGCTCCAGATAGCCTTCCAGCACGATCTCGGCGCTGGCGGGCACCTCCAGATCGCAGCTGATGGCCTTGATCACCTCGGTACGGCTGCCGCGCAGCAGACCGGCAAAGGCATATTCGGAGAGAGTATCCGGCACCGGCGTCACCGCGCCGAGAATGGTCGCCGGATCGGCACCGAGTGCCACCACCACCGGGAATCGCTCGCCCGGGTGGGCCTCCTGCCACTCGCGAAAATCGATGGCACCGCCACGATGATCCAGCCAGCGCATGATCAGCTTGTTTTTGGCGATCTTCTGCTGGCGATAGATGCCGAGGTTCTGGCGCTTCTTGTAGGGGCCGCGGGTGATGGTGAGGCCCCAGGTGACCAGCGGCGCCACATCGCCGGGCCAGCAGTGCTGGATCGGGATCTGGTCGAGATCGACCGCATCTCCCTCCTGCACCACCTGCTGGCAGGGGGCAGAAGAGAGGCGCTTGGTCGGCATGTTGAGCACCTGCTTGAAGATCGGCAGCTTCTCCATCAGCTCCTTGAATCCCTTGGGCGGCTCGGGCTCCTTGAGATAGGAGAGCCAGACCCCGACCTGACGCAGAGCGCCCACATCGGGCTGCCCCATGCCCATGGCAACCCGATCCGGGGTGCCGAACAAATTGGTCAGCACCGGCATGGTGTAGCCTTTGGGATTTTCGAACAGCAGAGCCGGGCCACCCGCACGCAGGGTGCGATCGCTGATCTCGGTCATCTCCAGATAGGGGTCTATCTCGCGGGTGATGCGCTTGAGTTGTCCGTTTTGTTCCAGCTGCGCGATGAAATCACGCAAATCCTTGTATTTCATGCAAGTTCCCAACCGGGTTCAGGAGGTCACGCATTATAACCCTGGCTACCCATCGGGTGTACCCGAATCAGGCAGCAGACTCGGTGCTGCGGGGGGGAGATCACGCTGGCCGAGGCGTCTGGCAAGGCCGGAGAGCAACTGGGGTTCATCCACCTCCATCAACAGACCGGCCACCAGCGCCCCGTATTGGCGGTTGGAGAGCTCGGCCAGCAGGTATTTCTGGGCTTGTGGCGGCAAAGGAGAGAGGGCGCTCAGCTGGCGCAGGGCCGGCTCTCTCAAACCGGGATTGCCGCTGGCGGCAATCAGCAGGGAGCTGGCCGTATTGCCATGATGGAAGCGGTTGATGGTGGCGAGTGCGCGCAGCGCATCCTGATCTGCCGGCCGCCGCCACAACATGCCATAGAGCGCCGGTTCACCTGTGCGCAGCAGCAGATGGAGCAACAGCTGATTGTCGGGCAGATAGATATTCCGGCTGGCCAGCGCTTGCGCCTCCCGCATCCAGATCGATTGCGGCAAGGCGTCGAGGGCCAGCAACAGAGCTTGCTGCTGCATGGCAATATCGGGGTTACTGCTGTAGTAGATGGACTTTAGCTGGAAGTTGCCCTGGGCAAGTTGCTGCCGATAACGCTGCACCAATGAGTGCAGTTGCCATTCGCCCAGCAACTGACGGGCCTGCGCGGCAAAATCGTAGACAGGTTGCTGCACCAGAAAACCGTCTACCTGCTGCTCCTGCAGCCACTCTGGAGCCTTGTCGGCCTGTGCCTCGACCCAGCGTTGCAACGCGGGGGACGCAGGAGCGGTAACCGGAATATCCCGCAGCAGCTGCAACAGCAGGAACTCCCGCTGCTCGCGGCTCAGGGTCGCCAGCAGAGAGTCGATGGCGGCAAATTGTCCTTGCTGCAGACGGCTCGCCAGATAGTGCCGATGCGTCTGCAGCGTCTCGGCTGTCGCCGTAGCCGGAGCACTCTGCGCACAGACTGGCATTGCACTCAGCAATCCCAGCAATAACCAGACAACAGGCTTCATGACGTCTCCATCCATGCGACATCGGGATCTCATACTACTAGGGCAACCGGAAAACAGATAAACAAAAACCGCGACCAAGGCCGCGGTTTCGTCATTTTCTGACCGGACTTACTTCTGTTGGCGCCGCATGGCGTCGAAGAACTCGTCGTTGGTCTTGGTCATCGCCAGCTTGTCGATGAGGAACTCGATACCGTCGATCTCGCCCATCGGGTGGACAATCTTGCGCAGGATCCACATCTTCTGCAGCTCGTCACCAGTGGTCAGCAGCTCTTCCTTGCGGGTGCCGGAGCGGGTGATGTCGATGGCCGGGTAGACACGCTTCTCGGCAATCTTGCGCGAGAGGTGCAGTTCCATGTTGCCGGTACCCTTGAACTCTTCGTAGATGACTTCATCCATCTTGGAGCCGGTATCGATCAGCGCGGTGGCGATGATGGTCAGGCTGCCGCCCTCTTCCACATTACGCGCGGCGCCGAAGAAGCGCTTGGGACGGTGCAGGGCGTTGGCGTCCACACCACCGGTCAGTACTTTGCCGGATGACGGGATAACGGTATTGTAGGCACGGGCCAGACGGGTGATGGAGTCCAGCAGGATCACCACGTCTTTCTTGTGCTCGACCAGACGCTTGGCCTTCTCGATCACCATTTCAGCAACCTGAACGTGACGGGAAGCAGGCTCGTCGAAGGTGGAAGCGATCACTTCGCCCTTCACCATGCGCTGCATCTCGGTCACTTCTTCCGGACGCTCGTCGATCAGCAGAACGATCAGTTCACAGTCTGGGTGGTTGTAGGCGATGCTCTGGGCGATGTTCTGCAGCAGCATGGTCTTACCGGCCTTGGGCGGCGCCACGATCAGGCCACGCTGGCCTTTACCGATGGGGGAAGCCAGGTCCAGTACACGGGCGGTGATATCTTCAGTAGAGCCGTTACCCCGTTCCATACGCAGACGTTCGTTGGCATGCAGAGGGGTAAGGTTTTCAAACAGGATCTTGTTGCGGGAGTTTTCCGGACGGTCGTAATTGACCTCATTGACCTTGAGCAGTGCGAAGTAGCGTTCGCCCTCTTTCGGTGGCCGGATCTTGCCGGAAATGGTATCGCCGGTACGCAGGTTGAAACGGCGGATCTGGCTCGGGGAGACGTAGATATCGTCAGGGCCTGCCAGATAGGAGCCGTCTGCACTGCGCAGAAAGCCGAAACCATCGGTCAGGATTTCCAGCACACCGTCGCCAAAGATATCTTCACCACCCTTGGCGTGCGCCTTGAGGATTGCAAAAATAATATCTTTCTTGTGCGCCCGAGCCAGATTTTCCAACCCCATGGATTCGCCAAGCTTGACCAGCTCGGACACAGGAGTGTTCTTTAATTCAGTCAGATTCATAGTGGTGAAAGTCTGTAAGCAAGGATTGAAATGAGGAGACAGTCTGCTGGATTGATGCTGATCGGATTTGATTGCCAGGCTGTGGTTAGCAAAGAGTCAGGCAAAAAGGTTAGCAAACGAGCGATAAACTAGCACCAATCGGGATGAGCGTCTAGGTGATAAAACACAAGGAGCGCATTATTGCAATGCGCTCCTCTTCGATTATTACAGGTTGCCGTCCAGGAACTCTTTCAGCTGAGTCTTGGACAGAGCACCGACCTTGGTCGCTGCCACTTCGCCATTCTTGAACAGCAAGAGGGTCGGGATACCACGAATGCCGTACTTCGGCGGAGTATCAGAGTTATGGTCGATGTTCAGTTTGGCTACGGTCACGCGACCTTCGTACTCTTGGGCAACTTCTTCCAGGATCGGGGCAATCATCTTGCACGGACCACACCACTCGGCCCAGAAGTCGACCAGAACGGCGCCATCGGCTTTGATTACATCTGCCTCGAAGCTGGCATCGCTCAGCTGAACAATCTTGTCACTCATCTCCAACTCCAGTCAGTAAATAAGGCTTTATTGACTCGTCAATAAAGGCAATAGTTGCCCTATTTGAAATGATCCTGTTTATTATTGCAAGCCTAACCTGATAACCTACCGCCATGAGCAAAACACACTTAACGACCGACAAATTCGCCCAAATGGGCCTCGAACCCGAAGTTCTGGCTGGTCTGGAAGCAAAGGGATTTCACTATTGTACGCCCATCCAGGCACTGTCCCTGCCACTGCTGGTAGAGGGCCATGACCTCGCCGGGCAAGCACAGACAGGCACCGGCAAAACCATCGCCTTTCTGGCCGCCACCTTCAACTATCTTCTTACCCACCCGCTGACCAAACCCCGTCTGGTTAACCAACCCAGAGCCATCATCATGGCCCCCACCCGGGAACTGGCAGTACAGATCTATAACGATGCCGACAGCATCGCCGCCTCTACCGGCCTGAAACTCGGCCTCGCCTACGGCGGCGAAGGTTACGACAAGCAGCTGGCCGTGCTGGAGCAGGGCGTCGACATCCTGATCGGCACCACCGGCCGCATCATCGACTACTTCAAGTCCAAAGTCATCGATCTCGGCAACATTCAGGTCGTGGTACTGGACGAAGCGGATCGCATGTTCGATCTGGGCTTCATCAAGGACATCCGCTTCCTGTTCCGCCGCATGCCGCCCGCGACCGAACGTCTGAGTATGCTGTTCTCCGCCACCCTCTCCCTGCGTGTGCAGGAGCTGGCCTACGAACACATGAACCACCCGGAACATGTGCAGGTAGAGCCGGAGCAGATGACCGGCGTGCGGATCAAGGAGGAGCTGTTCTACCCCTCCAATGAAGACAAGATGTTGCTGCTGCTCTCCCTGATGGAAGAGGAGTGGCCGGAAAAAGCCATCGTCTTCGCCAACACCAAGCATGTCTGTGAAGACGTCCATGCCTGGCTGGAAAACGACGGCCACCGCGTCGGTCTGCTGACCGGTGACGTGCCGCAGAAGAAGCGGATGAAGATCCTCGAGGATTTCACCAAGGGTGCGCTCGATATTCTGGTCGCCACCGACGTGGCCGCCCGTGGTCTGCACATCCCTGACGTGACCCACGTCTTCAACTATGACCTGCCCGACGACGCTGAAGACTATGTACACCGCATCGGTCGTACCGGTCGTGCCGGCAAGAGCGGTCACTCAATCAGCCTAGCCTGTGAAGACTATGCCTTCAACCTGCCGGCCATCGAGGAGTACATCCACCACGCCATTCCGGTCAGCAAATATGATCGCGAAGCGCTGCTGGATGACGTGACCCCGCCGAAACGGGTGTTCCGCAACCGTCAGCCGGTGAACCGCAACATGCGGGATCGTCAGGGCGGTGGCAACAGCAACAACCGTCGTCGTCCGCCGCGCAAGAGCTAAGGACAGGCCCGTTGCACAACTCGCCTCTCTATGCCGCCATCGACCTCGGCTCCAACAGCTTTCATATGCTGGTGGTGCGCGAGGTCGCCGGTGCCCTGCGCACCGTCGCCAAGGTAAAGCGCAAGGTTCGCCTCGCAGCAGGGCTTGATCCGGAATTTCGTCTCAGCCGTGCCGCCATGGAGCGGGGCTGGGACTGTTTGCGTCTCTTCTCCGAACAATTGCAGGACATTCCGGCCGACAATATCCGGGTGGTGGGCACCGCCACCCTGCGGCTGGCCACCAACGTCGACGAGTTCCTCAGCGAAGCGGAACGGGTGCTCAACCACAGCATCGAGATCATCTCGGGCGAGGAAGAGGCCAAGACCATCTATGAAGGGGTCTCCTGGACCTCTGCCGGGGAAGGCAACCGGCTGGTGATCGACATCGGCGGCGCCAGTACCGAACTGGTGATCGGCGAACATAGCGAAGCAAAACTGCTCAACAGCCTGCACATGGGCTGCGTCACCTGGCTCAACAATCACTTCGGTGATGGCGAGCTCTCCGAAGCCCGTTTCGAGCAGGCGATTGCCGCCGCCAAGACGGTGCTGGAGAAGGTGGCGGAAGATTACCGCGCCCTCGGCTGGCGCACCTGCGTCGGCGCCTCCGGCACGGTACAGGCGCTGCAAGAGATCATGCTGGCGCAAGGGAAGAGCGAGCGGGTCACCCTGCCGAAGTTGCAGGAGCTGATGGGTCAGGCCATCGCCTGCGGCAAGCTCGACCGGCTGCAACTGGAAGGGCTGGCGGCCGAACGGCTGACCGTGTTCCCCTCCGGCCTTGCCATCCTGATCGCCATCTTCGAAACCCTCGATATCGAGAGCATGACGCTGGCGGGTGGCGCCCTGCGCGAAGGACTGATCTACGGTCTGCTTGGCAACAATCACGACTGTGATGCCCGGGATCGCACCGCCGACAGCCTGATCAGCCGCTATCAGCTGGATAAAGAGCACGCCGAACGGGTGCGCGATACCGCCGTCGAGGCGTTCAACCAGCTGCAACCGGCCTGGCGACTCTCCAAACGCTACGGTCGCCCGATTTTGCGTTATGCCGCCCTGCTGCATGAGATCGGCCTCTGTATCGAATACAAGAAGGCGCCGCAACACGCCGCCTACATCATCGACAACATCGACATGCCGGGCTTTACTCCCGCGCAAAAGAAGCTGTTGTCGGCCCTGCTGTTCAACCAGCGGGACGAATTCAAGCTGGAACCACTGGAGAAACAGGGTGCCGTCACCGGTCGTCAGGCGATCCGGCTGGCCCGTATCCTGCGCATCGCGCTGATCCTCTGCATGCGCCGTACCCAGGGCACAGTGCCCAGCTTCACCCTGCAGGCAGAAGAGGAGTCACTGACCCTGACCCTGCCCAAGGGGTGGCTGGACGAGCACTACCTGCGCGCCAGCGAGCTGCGCCTCGAGGTAGAGCGCCAGCAGAAGATGGGCTGGCCCACCCGCCTGCTGGAAGCCTGATTGGGCCACGCCCAATCAGTGCCCCGGCGTTCCGAAAATCTCTTTCGCTGCCAACACTGGTGCTACTCAGGCCTACACCTTGATGTTATTGGGCTGACGGGCAGATCCCGCCCTTGCGTCTGGGCCCAGCCTCCCCTTCATGACCAACGTTCGACTAGAGTTGGGGTGTCTTCATAACCAACCGGAATGGACGCCATGAAATCCTTGACTCTGATCGGACTGACCACCCTGCTCACCGCCTGCGGCGGTGGTGGCGACAGCAATAGCCAACCACAACCAGCCCAGCTCTCGCTGGCCTTCTCCGACGCCCCGGTGGATGCGGTCAGCAAGGTCTGCATCGCCGTCGCCAACATCAGCATCCACCCCGTCGCCGGCAACGAACAGATCTGGACCACCGCCAGTTTTCTCACCTCGGCCCAGGACGATGGCTGCACCCCGAGCGGCGAGACGATACCGCTCGACAGTGCAGACCGGCCGCAGTTCACCTACATCGACCTGCTGAGTTATCAAGGATCCGCCAGTCGCCCCCTGCTGTCCGGTCAGAGCGTGATGCCCGGTGACTACAGCCAGATGAGGTTGCGGATACTGGATGGACGGGAGGTCAGCAACCAATTTCTGAATGGCACCCCCTACTCCTACGTCAAACGGGATGATGGGGGGATCAAGCCGCTGGAAGTGCCAAGCAGCGAGCTCAAGCTGGATGCCTTCACCATCGCAGCAAACGGCCTCAGCGCCTTCACCACCGAGTTCGACCTGCGCCAGGCCATGGTGCTGCCCGGCCACGAGCAGTACTACAAGCTCAAGCCCAGAGGGGTGCGGCTGGTGAATAACACCCAGGTCACCATCGTCAGGGGCACGGTAGCAGCTGGCTTGTGTGGCGGCCTGCTGACCGACAAGGCTTTCGTCTACTTCTACCAACCCAGAAGTGACGACAACTACCCCGACATGGCGGACAGCGACAACGGCTTCTATGCCAGCGCGCCCGTGTTGCCGCAAAGCGGTGGCGGCTTTGGTTACGAGTTGGGATTTGTTAATCTCGGTAGCTACGATCTGGCGCTGGTCTGCAATGGCCACGAGGACGATCCGGCGCTGGCTGGCGACCCGCTGCAACTGGAACAGGTGCAGAAAGCCCAGGCGGTGGTGGCGCCCGCCACCATCATCAATTTCCAGTAACCGGCGACAAGAGGGCAACCCGCACATGAACACCTACCAACCCATCAGTTGCGATCTCTACGACTGGCTGGAGATCGCCGCCAGCTGGCAGTTGCCGGTCGCGCTGACCAGTCGGGACGGACGTCAGTGGGCGGATCGGATCCGCACCATAGAGGCCCGCGATGGAGTAGAGTATCTCCAGCTGCACAGCGGCGAGCAACTCAGTCTGGCGGATCTGGCGACCATGAGATTCAGCTGGCAGGGGGAGGAAAAACTGATCCGCTTTACCCCGCCGGCCCCAGCCGACGGCCAATAGATGGCAAGAGGGCCAACCCCATCGGGTTGGCCCTCTTCTTTTACCCCTCGCGTGCGGCGTTATCCCGCCAGCGCCGCCATCACATAGACGTCAAAGCGGTTGCTCTTGGTCTCGATAGCCATGCTGGGTTTGTGCTCATTGAGCCAGCCAGCATAGTCCGGTCGCTTCACCACTACCCGCTTTTGTGCCATCTTCAGCGCCGCCGGCAGCAGGGCATCGGCGTCAAGATCCGGCCCCACCAGCGACTGAAACACCCGCATCTCTTTTTTCACCAGCGCCGACTTCTGTTTGTGGGGGAACATGGGGTCGAGGTAGATGACGTCAGGCCGCTCGGTTAGCCCTAGCAAGGTCTCCACCGCCGGGCCGTGCAGCAACTGCATCCGCTCGCGCACCCAGGGGCCAATCTCCGGGTCTTCGGCGGCTCGAGCCAGACCATCCTGCAGCAGGGCGGCTACCACAGGGCTGCGTTCGATCAGGGTCACCTTGCAACCAAGAGAAGCCAGAACGAAGGCATCACGCCCCAGTCCGGCAGTGGCATCCACTACGGTCGGTGTGGCGCCGGCCCTGAGCCCCACTGCCTTGGCGATGGACTGGCCACGACCGCCGCCAAATTTGCGGCGATGGGCGACGGCCCCTTCGACGAAATCCACATAGACGGCCCCCAGCTTGGGCTCATCCAGCTTGCGCAACTCCAGCCGCTCCGGGGTAAACACCAGAGCAAACAGGGGAAGGTCGATTTGGCCAAGCTGGCTGGCCAGCGCGTCTGCCTGCGCGGCCTTGGCGGGGTCTTCGAGGAGGATTTGCATGGTCTCTGGATGCGTTCTAAGTTCAGTGAAGCGAGTGTACCACAACCCCCCTCATATCCCGGAGAATCCCATGCAGCTGCTGATAGCCCTGTTGCTTGCCGCCCAGAGCAGCACCAGTCTCAAGGTATGCGGTGTAGACTGGCCCCCCTTCTCCTACGCCGAACAGGGCAAACTGATGGAAGGGATATCGGTGGAGATCCATCAGGAAGCAACCAGACGCCTCGGAATGACCCTAACCCTGCTCGAACTGCCGTGGGGGCGCTGCGAACAGTATGTGAGTACCCAACTGGCTGATGGCATCCTCGACAATGCCCCCCTCCCCGGCTGCTACCACTCTGATCTTGCTACCGCCTTCTATCCGCTGGCCGCCTATGTGCGCAGTGACAGTCCGCTACAGAACTTCTCGTGGGAGATGGCCAAGGGGCTGAAAGTAGGGATGGTCAGGGGCTATGACTATACCGACAAGATCAGGAACTTCACCGGATGGGACCCCATCAAGGCCCATTCAGACAAGCAGTTGCTGCTGTTGCTTGAGAAGAGCCGGGTTGACCTCATCATCCTCGACTACTTCTCGGCCCCCATCCTCTCCAGGGAGCAGGACGTCAAGATCCGCCCCCTCACCCCCTTTATCGACTCGACACCGCTCTACCTCTGTTTTGGTAAGCAGAAAGCAGACCTGTTGCCTGCCTACAACAAGGCGCTGCAACAGATGCTGGATGAAGGGGTACTGGATCGCATCTATCTGCGCTATCTCGGCGAGAATTACCGGACACTGCAAACGAAGCAGGCAGAGATGACATCGAAGGAGTAAACCCCCTAACTGATCTGCAGAAACATCCCCTTGTCATTGAGCTGCAGATATTCGGTGAGATCGTCATAGGCCAGCGGGCGGCTGAGCAGATAACCCTGGGTGAAGGCACATCCCTTCTGACAGAGGAAGTTGAGTTGCTCGCGGGTTTCTACCCCCTCAATCACCACCTGCATACCGAGGTTGTGCACTATGTTGATGATGCCGTCCAGCAGCATCCGATCCTGCTCGTTGAAGGGGATATGGCGCACAAAAGAGCGGTCGATCTTGACCAGATCCACCGGGAAAGAGCGCAGATAGTTGAGGGCCGAGTAGCCGGTACCGAAATCATCGATAGCCAGCTTGCAACCCGCCTCGCGCAGGGCATCGATCCGCACCCTGTGCTGATCACTGCTCTCCATCAGCAGAGATTCGGTGATTTCGATGACGATGTCGGCAGGATCGAGCCCGAAGTGCTGGATCACCTTGAGCCACTCGCTCGCCTCAGGGTCGATAGTCTGGAACTCCATGGTGGAGCGGTTAATCGACATCTGCAGATCAGGGAAGCCGGACTGCTGCAACCGAGCCAGATCCCGGCATGATTGCCACAACACCAGCGCACCCAGCCCCTGAATCAACCCCGCCTCTTCCGCCAGCGGGATAAACTCGGCTGGCGACACCTGTCCCCACTGGGGGTGATACCAGCGCACCAGCGCCTCAAGCTTGGCGACCCGACCGCTGCGGTTGTCCCAGATCGGCTGGTAGGCCATGGTTAACTGCTCCAGCTTGATCGCCTCCGCCAGATCCTGTTGCATCTGGTGGCGCTGACGCACCTCTTCCCGCATTGAGGAGCAGTAGGTACCGATCAACCGCCCCTGCCGCTTGGCGGCAAACAACGCTTGTTCGGCGTTTCGCAGCAGCTCGTCACTCTCGCTACCATCGACGGGGCAGAGGGTCATCCCCACGGTTGCCGTAACATAGAGATGCTGGTTGGCCAGCATGAAGGGACGGGTAAAGCTACCGATAACCTGCTTGGCAAACACCTCGGCCTGACGACGGGTGACGATGCCTGGCACCAGAAAGGCGAACTCGTCACCACCGATGCGGGCCACCAGGTCCTCGGTGCGCACCCGGCTCACCAGCCGGTCCGACACCTCCCGCAACAGGGCGTCACCGGCATGGTGATCCATGCTGTTGTTGACCGCCTTGAAGTTGTTGAGGTCGAGCACCATCAGGGCGAAGCGCTCGCCCCGCTCGCAGAAGCGGCTGAGACAGCGACTGAACAGCCAGCGGTTGGGCAGGCTGGTGAGGTTGTCATAGTTGGCCTGTGCGGCGATCTTCTGCTCGGCCAGTTTGGTTTGGGAGAGGTCGCTGAAGATGGCGATGTACTGGCTGATCCTGCCCCCTTCCCGCAGGGTGCTAATCATCAACTGCTGTGGATAGAGCTTGCCATTCTTGCGCTTGTTCCACACCTCACCACGCCATACCCCCACCCGCTCCAGCGCATGGTACATGTCGGCATAGAAGGTCTGATCGTGCAGCCCCGACTTGAGCAGGCTGGGGCGCTGGCCTCGCACCTCGTCACTGCTGTAGCCGGTGATCTGCTCGAAGGCCGGATTGACCGAGATGATGCGGCTATCGGCATCACAGACCAGGATCGCCTCGGAGAGATTGTCATAGACCCGGTGGGAGAGCTTGAGCTGCTCCGCATGGCGCTTGAGAGGATCGATATTCTCCAGCAGCACCATCAGGTAGTCCGGCTGCTGCTGCTTGTCACGGATCAGGGTGACGGTTACCCGCCCCCACAAGATCTGCCCCCCCTTGCAGAAGTAGCGCTTCTCCCGGGTGAAACTGCTGCGCTCGCCACGGCGGATCTCTTCGTAGCAAACGAGGCTGCCCTGCCAATCCTCGGGATGGTTGATGTCGGAGATGGATCGCTGCAGCAACTCGTCGAGGGGATAACCAAGCATCTGCTCGATGGCCGGGTTGGCCCAGAGGATACGGCCAGCCAGGTCCAGCTTGCCGATCCCCACCGGAGCCTGGAACAGCATGCTCTGCAATGCATGGGACGGTTCAGGCAGAGGGGAGGGCAGCTGTCGTTGCAGCATCAGCGCCAGCTCGCGACCCGCCAACGGAGCAAGCAACCGGAGTAACCCAATCACCTTGCTCATATTGGCCTGCGGCTGACGATAAAGCAGGGCGCAGATACCTATGGTCTCGCCATCTGCATTCCTGAGGACAATCCCGGCATAGGCCTGAGGTTGCCACTCCTGTGCAAGGGGAACGTTGGCAAAGAGCTGAAGCAGACGATCGCTGAACCAGGCTTCCCCCTCCTGCCAGGTAATGGCAACCGGAGAGTCAGTCAGTGGCAGCGTCAGGGCATCGGTGTCAAGGGAGGAGGGATAGGCGGTCTGAACCGTCAGGTGGGTAGCATTTGATTCCCTGCTGGCGATCAGGACGACATCAGCCATCACAGCAGCGGCGATTTCACTCACAAAGGTATCGAAATATCCCTGACCGCTCGAGTGAGCCAGACTGGAGATGATTTGACAGACGGAATCGAGTGCTCGCCTCATGGCAAGTGGCTTTCTCTCCTTGAAGGTTAGAACACGACTCTACTGAAGAGCCGTAGGCTGTGCAAATATGCAATCAGCAAGATATTAAAAAGCCTTGAAAAAAGGGACCAAAAGGTCCCTTTTTATCGCAGAAATCACGTCTTGATCCCACTATGGCTCAAAAATGTATCTGCTTGAGGCTCTGTGCAGTCGTGGCCATCAGCCTCATGCGGCAATCCCACTGTGTCTGAGCAGAGCATCCACCTTGGGCTCACGACCACGGAAGGCTCGGAACAGCTCCATCGGCTCCTTCGAGCCCCCCTTCTCCAGAATATTCTTCAGGAAAGATTGTCCGGTGGCCGGGTTGAAGATGCCCTCCTCCTCGAAGCGGGAAAAGGCATCGGCAGAGAGCACCTCGGCCCACTTGTAGCTGTAGTAGCCCGCCGCATAGCCGCCCGCGAAGATGTGGGAGAAGCTGTGCTGGAAGCGGTTGAACGCCGGTGGCGTCATCACTGCTACCTGACTGCGCACCTCATCCAGCAGCGCCGGAAGCTGCGCCGGATTGGCCGGATCAAACTCCTGGTGCAGACGGAAGTCAAACAGGGCGAACTCCAGCTGGCGCAACATCTGCATCGCAGCCTGGAAGTTGCGGGCGGTCAGCATCTTCTCCAGCAGATCGGCTGGCAGCGGTTCGCCGGTCTCGTAGTGGCCGGAGATAAAGGCCAGTGCTTCGGACTCCCAGCACCAGTTCTCGAGGAACTGGCTCGGCAGCTCTACCGCATCCCAGGCCACGCCGTTGATGCCGGCCACGCCGGCCACATCGACCCGGGTCAGCATGTGGTGAATGCCGTGGCCGAACTCGTGGAACAGGGTAACTACTTCGTTGTGGGTGAACAGCGCAGGTTTGCCATCCACCGGACCGTTGAAGTTGCAGGTCAGGTAGGCCACCGGCTTTTGCAGCGAGCCATCCTGACGGTAGCGACGACCCAAACAAACATCCATCCAGGCCCCGCCCTGCTTGTGCTCGCGGGCATAGAGGTCGAGATAGAAGCTACCGCGCAGCTCGTCGTCGGCATCGAAGATGTCGTAGAAGCGCACGTCAGGGTGCCAGGTGTCGATGCCGAGGCGCTCGCGAACCTTCATGCCGAACACCCGCTTGACCACTTCGAACAACCCTTTCACCACCTTGTTGGCAGGGAAATAGGGGCGCAGCTGCTCATCGGAGATGGAGAACTTGTGCTGTTTGAGCTTCTCGGCGTAGTAGGGGAGATCCCAGGCGGCCAGCTCGCTCTGACCATGCTGCTCGGCGGCGAAGGCGCGGATCTCCTCCAGCTCGGCCTTGCCTTGCGGCAGGGATTTGGCCGCCAGATCGGTGAGGAAGCTCACCACCTGTTCGGTCTTGTCCGCCATCTTGGTGGCCAGGGAGAGCTCGGCATAGTTGGCAAAGCCCAGCAGCTGGGCCAGTTCGCGGCGCAGGGTGAGCAGCTCGCTCATGATGGCGGAGTTGTCCCACTTGCCCGCATTGGGGCCCTGATCGGAGGCGCGGGTGGTGAAGGCCTCATACATCTCGGCGCGCAGCTCGCGGTTGTCCGCGTACATCATCACCGGCAGGTAGGAAGGGATATCCAGAGTGAACAGCCACCCCTCTTTGCCTTTAAGTTCAGCCATCTGACGGGCAGCGGCACGCACACTGTCGGGCAGACCGGCCAATTCGGCTTCATCGGCCACCAGCTTGTGCCAGCCCTGGGTGGCATCCAGCACGTTGTTGCTGAAACGGGAGGCCAGCTCGGAGAGGCGGGCCTGAATCTCGCCGTAACGCTGCTGCGCCTCGGCAGGCAGACCGATGCCGGAGAGGCGGAAGTCACGCAGGGTATTCTGGATCTCCTTGCGCTGGGCGCCGCTCAGCAGCGGGAAATCATCGCTCTGGGAGAGGGCCAGATAGGCCTGATAGAGCCCTTCATGCTGACCGACATAGGTCTGGAATTCGGAGAGCAACGGCAGGCAGGCGTCATGGGCCTCGCGCAGCGCTTCGCTGTTGAGTACGGAGTTGAGGTGGCTGACCGGTGACCAGATCCGTGACAGGCGGTCATTTACCTCTTCCAGCGGGGCAATCAGGCTATCCCAGGTATGGGGATCACGCTGGGCCAGCACATCGCTGATCTTCTGCTTGCAATCAGCAATCGCCTGAATCACGGCAGGCTGCACCTGCTCCGGCTTGATCTGGCTGAAAGGGGGCAGCGAATCCATTGTCAGCAAAGGGTTATTCATCCCGGTTACCTCTTGTTTGGTCTTGAACAGACCGCTTTAGCAGCTCTGTATGGCTTTCTAACATGTGGCCAAGCCACGCAATAATCAAGCGGGAATCCACCTCTCGGCACTGTTTTCCCCTCTTTGTGAGCTCAAACACCTCTCTGCCAGATACTGGACGGCAACAGCATGAATAATCGGTACTTTTTTGCTCTTTTTGCGGCTTTTTCAACTCTCGAACCACAAGGGAGCAGACCAAATCCAATCGACAAAAGAGTAGGTTACAGCGGCCTATCACCGGCCCTTTCCATGCTTGGAAAATAACCAATCAACAAGTTAATAACCAAAACAAATCATACACATACGTTGATTAATTTATTTTTAAGTGCATATCATAAGCAGCCTGTTACTCAGGTCACTTGATTCTCTGTGCTGCACAGAAATCGGGTGAAAAAGGCAAAGTGACCCGAAAGGGCGCGACGCAAAGCCACCGGTCTAAGGGAAAACACCTATGACAGCGGGGCTGCCCCCGGGAGCGTTCGGCCATAGCTGTACGCTCCGTTTGTACTGTATGGAGATATCAAGATGAACAAATTGAAGTTATCCCTGCTGGGCTGTCTGCTCGGCATGGGCGCCCCCATGGCATATGCCGCCAGTGCCGGTCAGGCGATGGTCAACCCCCAGTCCGGCGTAGTAGTCGGCTATTGGCACAACTGGTGTGACGGCTCGGGCTACAAGGGCGGTATCGCCCCCTGCGTCAAGCTCGATCAGGTCAACCCGCAATATAACGTGGTCGATGTCTCCTTCATGAAGGTCTATGGCAGCGATCCCATCCCCACTTTCAAACTCGACCCGGCCATCGGCATGAGCGAAAGCCAGTTTATCGAGCAGATCGCCGAGCTGAACCGTCAGGGCCGTGCCGTGCTGCTGGCGCTGGGCGGTGCCGATGCACACATCGAGCTGCGCAAGGGTCAGGAGCAGGCCTTTGCCGACGAGATCATCCGTCTGGTGGAGACCTATGGCTTCGACGGGCTGGATATCGACCTGGAACAGGCCGCCATCACTGCCGCCGACAACCAGACCGTGATCCCGGCGGCCCTGCGTCTGGTCAAGGATCACTACCGCGCCCAGGGGAAAAACTTCCTCATCACCATGGCGCCGGAGTTCCCCTATCTGACCCAGACTGGCGCCTACATCCCCTATATCCGCAATCTGGAAGGGTACTACGACTGGATCAACCCCCAGTTCTACAACCAGGGTGGCGACGGTATCTACATCGATGGCATCGGCTGGATTGCCCAGAACAACGATGCCCTGAAAGAAGAGTTCATCTACTACATGGCGGATTCGCTGAGCAACGGTACCCGCGGCTTCTACAAGATCCCCCATGACAAGCTGGTGTTCGGTATTCCGACCAACATTGACGCCGCAGCCACTGGCTATGTGCAGGATCCGCAGAAGCTCTACAACGCCTTCAACCGCCTGAAGAGCGAGGGGCAACCGCTGCGTGGCGTGATGACCTGGTCCATCAACTGGGACATGGGCCGCAACGCCGCCGGTCAGTCCTACAACGAATCCTTCATAAAGAGCTACGGCCCCTTCATCCACGATCAGGAGATCACGCCGCCGGTCGACAACGGCAAGCCGGTGTTCAGCGGCCTGAGCGATACCCGCATCAAGCAGGGTACCGCCTTTGATCCGCTGGCCGGGGTCAGCGCCAACGACAAGGAAGATGGCGACCTGACTGGCCAGATCCAGGTGGAAGGATCGGTAGACAGCCAGCGCATCGGCCTCTACCCCCTCACCTACAAGGTGAGCGATCGCGACAACAACGTCACCGAGCAGGTACGCACCATCGAGGTCTACAGCATGAAGCCGGTGTTCAGCGGTGTCACCGACACCACGCTGGAACTGGGTACCGCTTTCGATCCGATGACCGGCGTCAGCGCCCATGATGAAGAAGATGGCGACCTGACCGCCCAAATCAAGGTCAGCGGCAACGTCGACAGCAGCAAGGTCGGCCGCTACACCCTCACCTATCAGGTGAGCGACAGCGCCGGTCAGCAGGTAACCCAGCAGCGCAACGTGACCGTCAGGGAGCAGGGCGCCGTCTGTGAAAACAGTTGGGATGCCAAGAAGGTCTACGTGGGCGGCGACATCGTCAGCCACAACGGCAAGAACTGGCTGGCTGGCTGGTGGACCCAGAACGAAGAGCCGGGCACCACGGGTGACTGGGGCGTCTGGCGCGTACAGGGCGACAGCGACTGCGGCGGCACAACGCCACCCGCCGAAGGCAGCAGCGACTTCACCGTCAGCGCCATGGCGAGCGAGTACACCATAGTCAACGGTCAGGTCAGCATCCGTTTCAACGTGACCACCGCCAACCCGGTACAGATCACCGCAACTCTGGAGCAGAGCGGACTCAGCCACGGTACCACCAGCAGCCAGGTGAACGGCACCAGCACCCTGGTGCTGCAGGGCAGCAATGTGACCGATGGCAGCTACGAAGTGGTGATCACCGGTCTGGCTGACGGCCAGCAGCCGGTGGTGCAGCGCTTCCCGGTTGCGCTGACCGAAGAAAGCAGCAGCGGTGGCGAAGGTGACTACCCGGCCTACGCCCCCAACACCGGCTATCAGGCCGGTGATCGGGTCAGCAATGCCGGTGGCAACTACGAGTGCAAACCCTGGCCCTACAGCGGCTGGTGTGGCGGCTCGACCAGCCACTATGCGCCGGGTACCGGCTCTGCCTGGAGCGATGCCTGGATCAAGCTCTGACCTTGCCCCAACCACTAACGGGGGCCGACAGGCCCCCGCCCATATCCTGCCCGTCGGCCACGCTGCCGATGGGCAGGATGCACTGACCCGGACGGGTTAGCCCCTCTCTTTTACATGCTTGCCAACCACCCAAAAACATCCAACAACAACCAAGATAAGGAAATCACCATGCCAAGAACCACCAAGCTTGCCACCCTGCTCGGTTTGCTGCTGTCGGCCCATGTCGTGGCCGATGAGCGCGAACAAGCCTATTTCAAACAAACCTATCAGGAGCACTACGAACAGATGACGGCACGCCTCGCCGCGCTGCATCAGAGTGCGGCTGACGAGCAGAACGTGATCATCAAGGATGGCAAGCGCCACCTTGCCATCAACGGCCTGCTCTACCCGCTGACGGCGGATAACCACATCCTGTTCGATCTGCCCAAACCCCACTTTTTCGACGAAACAGCCATTCGTAACGTCTTTGATTTCTTCGATGAGGAGTGGGAGCTGACCTGGTACGACGGTGGGGTCGTAGCGGTCAACAAACGCTTTGGCAACTATGACTACGGCAACGGCTGTCTGCTGGAGTACTTCCCCCACGGCCAGATCCAGAATGGCGAACGCACCCGGGTGGTGATGGAGACCAGCTCCTGCAGCGTCAACTCGTTTGCCACCTCGCTGCAATATCTGGACAAAGGCGAGGAGCTGGCGGCCGACCAGCTGGGGCTGGACGCCAGCCTGATCACGGCGGTCGAGCGCTATCAGGATCGGCTCTATGTCAGCCAGAACGGCAATCCGGGCCATGTGGCCATTATCGATATCCCGAGCCGCCAGCAGATTGGCGAGATCCGCGGCACCGAAACCGGCAGTGCCACGGCCTACAACCAGGTCAGTGAATTGTTTGTCCGCAACAGCCTGCTCTACGTGGTCTCGCGCTACTCGCACCGGGTCGATATCTTCGATCTGGCCGATGAACATCGCCATGTCACCACCCTGGGAACCGGTCGGGATTCCGGCAGCAACAGCCTGCACCGCACCCAGGCCGTCTTTGCCAATCAGGATTACGTGCTGGTGGCCGATGCGCTGAGCGAGATCAAGGTCTACCGCCAGCAGGATGTGACGCCGGAGAACAGCCTCAAGACCCCCATTGCCGGTCGGCTCGCCTTTGAAGGAAAATACAGCCACCGTCTGGTGCAACTCCATCAGGTGGGTGACTATCTCCTGGCCCATACAGCCGGCAAAAACTACTACATCTATGACTTGCGCAAACTGGCTGATGCCATCGCCAGCAACACCCCGCTGGCGCCTGAGCAGGTGATCGCCGACAGCAATCTGCAAAAAATCGACATGGATGGCGATCGGCTGGTGGTGAACTTCAAGGACCGCATCGAGTGGCATGATGTCGATACCCTGATCGCCAACGACTTTCAGTTCAAGCACCCGACCTTTACTGTTCGGGAGATCAACCAGCAGCCTGTGGCTGCGCTGAAAGATCTCCAGCTGGCGGGCTCGGAGCTTGTCACCGCCAACGAGCGCGGCCTGGGTTTCAACCAGCTGCTGAGCAAGGAGATCAGCTTCACGGCCGACGAGCAGTTGCCGGCTCGCCCGCTGATCTTCGATCAGCTGATGCCGGCCGCAGTCAGCTACATACTGCGCAATGACGAACCCTACGAGGTGCTGATCGATCGCGCCCAGCGTTCGGTCAACATCAATTCTCTGGTCAAGACCGAGCTGCTTGATAACGACACGGTGCGCATCACCAACTATGCCGCCAGAGAGCTGCATGACATCAATATCGAGTCACGCCTGAACGGTATCAACAAGTGGCTGATCCTGGGCCAGCTCGATCGCCTGCCCGCCTATGCCCAAATCACCCTGCCACTGAGCGCCTTTGGCGAACAGGGACGCTTCAACAGCGCCAGCCGCGATGGTGTGTTTGATCTCAACAACCTGCTCGACAACAGCATCAATCTGCCTGCCCAGTTCGAGCACAGGTTCAGCTCCAACTCGGATCTGTTTGCCCAGAAGCTGGCACGCCTCAAGCCAAGCTGGAACGTGCGCTTCGCCACCAACACCAGCGGCTCCTGGCGCCCCATCAATGCCCTCTACGCCCGCGAGTGGCTGATCATCGCCACCAACCTGGCCTACATGGTCTCGACCGAGGAGTTCAAACACGTCTGGTACAACTTCAAGGCGGTGAACGGCTACGAGATGTTCGGCAATGGCGGCAACAGCTATGTGCCGAACGGGATCTTTACGGCCGCCGATTATGACTACTACTACCACAGCCTGATGAAGCGCCCCTACCTCAACCTGGGGATCACCGCCATGGGGGGCGGGCTGGGGAGTGGTGGCATCACCGGGGTCGATACCTTTAACTTTGTCAGCCACTACTACGGCAGCTGGGGCATCATTGCCCACGAATTTGGCCACGGCTTCGATGGGAAGTCCTACAGCCATGAGAGCGCGTTTGCCCGTGGCAGCCACGGCTGGCATCCGCTGATGACGGGCATGGCCAACTACCATATCCGCAAGGGCGACCTGCCCTATCTGGACGATGATCTCAACGGTTTCCACAAGCCGGAAAACGACATCTATCGCTACAACTCGGTCAGCCAGGGGGCTCGCAAGCATCGCGCTGACAGCCACATGTACTATACCGACCACTACTTCATGCAATTCTCCACCATGCCGCAAGGCTGGGTAGCCAACGGCAGCGACTTCAGTGCCGGGCAGCTGGCGGCCCTGACCAATCAGGAGCGACTGCTGATGGGCTGGATCCCCAAGGAGTCGGAGAAAGGCAATCTCTGCCGGTTCACCTTCCAGGATGGCGAGCAGTACTACGGCTACGTCGAACAGCAGGCTGAGGGTCTGCTCTGTGATGCCGGCTCCCTGATCCGTTATCGTCAGCCCGATGGCCAGTTTGTGCCGCTGGTCTCGGCCATCAACCAGTTTGACTGGCTGTCACTCCACCACAAGGGCAAGCTGGCTCAGCCGGTGCTGCACCAGAATGGTCGCCAGCTCTGCTACAAGAATGTGGCGGGCTTTTACGGTATCGGCTTCGTCAATGACAACAACCAGTGCACCCAGCTGCCCAACGTCTATCAGACCAATGGCAAACACTGGCTGACCAGCTCTGGCTGGACCGGTCTCACCTACCTGAGCGGGGACTTCATCCTGCCCACGACCGGTAGCAGCAGTGACTTCACCGTCACCGATCTGGCGGCCGAATACTTCATCGTCAACGGCGCGCTCGACTTCAGCCTGACACTGACCACCACCAACCCGGTGACCGTCACCGCGACCCTGTTGCAGGATGGCAATCCGGTCGCTACCGGCAGCGCTCTGATCGATGATCAGGGTTCCCTGCAGCTGACGCAGTCGGGCCTTGCGGCCGGCAGTTACGAGCTGTTGCTGGCGGGCATGGCTGAGGGGAGCAAACAGGGCTTCGAGCGCCGCTTCACCCTGGCATTGGTGGAACAGGCTCCGGGTGGTGACAATGACGGTGGTAACGGCAGCTACCCGGCCTATGTTGCGGGCACCGCTTATCAGAGTGGCGAACGGGTCAGCAATGCCGGTGGCGACTACGAGTGCAAACCCTGGCCCTACAGCGGCTGGTGTGGCGGCTCGACCAGCCACTATGCGCCGGGTACCGGCAGCCACTGGAGCGATGCCTGGATCAAGCTGTAATCAGCCGATCGTTACCAAAAGAGAGCCATAACGACAGAGGGGGAGCCATCGGCTCCCCCTCTCGTTTATCTCTTCAACCCGGCTTAGCGGGCATCTTCCTTCAGCCACTGCGCTACGCGCTTGGCGAAGTAGGTGAGGATGCCATCGGCCCCGGCCCGCTTGAAGCAAAGCAGAGACTCCATGATGGTCTCCTTCTCTTTCAGCCAGCCGTTCTGGATCGCCGCCATGTGCATGGCGTACTCGCCGCTCACCTGATAGGCAAAGGTCGGCACGCCGAACTGATCCTTCACCTGACGAACCACGTCCAGATAGGGCATGCCCGGCTTGACCATCACGCTGTCGGCCCCTTCCTGAATATCCAGCGCCACTTCGTGCAGGGCTTCGTTGCTGTTGGCCGGGTCCATCTGATAGGTAGCCTTGTTGCTCTTGCCAAGGTTGCCGGCAGAGCCGACCGCATCGCGGAACGGGCCGTAGTAGCAGGAGGCGTACTTGGCGGAGTAGGCCATGATCTGGGTGTTGATGAAGCCATTCTCTTCCAGCGCAGCGCGGATGGCGCCGATGCGGCCATCCATCATGTCGGACGGCGCGACGATATCGACCCCGGCCTCGGCGTGGGAGAGCGCCTGCTTGATCAGGATCTCGGTGGTGATGTCGTTCAGCACATAGCCTTCGTCATCGATAATGCCGTCCTGCCCGTGGGTGGTGAACGGATCGAGCGCCACGTCGGTGATGACCCCGAGCTCCGGGAAGCGGGCCTTGAGGGCACGCACGGTGCGCTGGGCCAGCCCGTTCGGGTTGTAGGCCTCTTCCGCCATCAGGCTCTTGCTCTCCAGCGGAGTGACCGGGAACAGGGCAATAGCAGGTACGCCCAGTTCCACCAGCTCGGCGGCTTCCTCCAGCAGCAGATCGATGGAGAGACGCTCCACCCCCGGCATTGAGGGAACGGCTTCCCGACGGTTCTCCCCCTCCAGCACGAACACCGGATAGATGAGATCGTTGACGGTCAGTACGTTCTCGCGCACCAGACGACGGCTGAAATCATGTTTGCGCAGACGGCGCAGGCGGCGGCCCGGAAAGGCGCCCGGAAGAGTTGTAGCCATGAATCACTCCTGGAGAGGAAGTTGGAAGAACGCGGCGGAGGTGGCCCGGGTATGGGCCAGCAAGGCCTCGGGCGCTTCACCACGACAGGCCGCCACCACCTGGGCGATGTGCGGCAAAAAAGCGGGTTCGTTGCGTTTCGGGCGCGGTTTCAGATCTCGCGGCACCAGATAGGGGGCATCGGTCTCGATCATCAGCCGACCGGTCGGAATACGCGCTACCTGTTCGCGCAGCAGCTGACCACGGCGCTCATCGCAGAGCCAGCCAGTCACCCCGATATGCAGCCCCAGCGCCAGACACTCGTCCAGCTCCTCGTCGGAACCGGTGAAGCAGTGCAGCACGGCTCCCGGTAGTTTCGGCAACCAGGGACGGAGGATCTCGATAAAACGGGCGTGGGCATCGCGGCAATGGAGAAACACCGGCATCCCGAGCTCGGCGGCCAGTGCCAGCTGGGCGTCGAACACAGCGTCCTGCACCGGACGGGGGGAGAAGTCGCGGTTGTAGTCGAGACCGCACTCGCCAATAGCGACCACCTGCGGCAACGCCGCCAGCTCGCGCAGGGCGGGCAGGGTCGCCTCATCGACACTCTTGGCATCGTGAGGGTGTACCCCGGCGGTGGAGAAGCAGTAGCCCGGCCAGCGGGCGGCCAACCCGGCGCTCTCGCGGCTGCCAGCCAGATCGGTACCGGTGAGGATCAGCGCCTCCACTCCGGCGGCACGGGCACGGGCCACCAGCTCAGGCTGTTCACCGGCGAACTGGCTGCTGGTCAGGTTTAAACCGATATCGATCATGGAATGAGACGTTCCGAACAAAAGGAATACATATCAGGTATTTGAAAACCATCTACCGAATGGGGTCTTACCATACGCCTCGAACGGGAGCATGAAAAGAGGAAGGGAGCCTCAGCTCCCCTCGTTCTGCTATTCCTGCGGACGTCGTCATCCTCTCGCCGTCCGGCAAACAGGTGACGAACAGAGCCTCAGCTCTCCCCATCCGGTTGTTCCTGTTGCTCTTCATCCTCTTTCTTCACGTAGAAGCGGGCGAAGAACAGACCTATC
This sequence comes from Aeromonas sp. 602200, assembly GCF_049173895.1. Classification (NCBI taxonomy): domain Bacteria; kingdom Pseudomonadati; phylum Pseudomonadota; class Gammaproteobacteria; order Aeromonadales; family Aeromonadaceae; genus Aeromonas; species Aeromonas sp. 602200. The sequence continues at coordinate 7,798 of NZ_JAAKSL010000021.1, read as the reverse complement.
TCCCACAGCGCCCACATCGGGATGGCGAGCAGGGTCTGGGAGAAGACATCAGGCGGCGTCAGCAGCATGCCGACCACAAACACCCCGACAACGACGTAGGGACGTTTCTCCTTCAGGTTTTGCGGTGTGGTCACGCCGGTCCAGCAGAGCAGTATGGTGGCCACCGGAATTTCGAACGCCACCCCGAACGCGAAGAACAGGGTCAGTACGAAGTCCAGATAGCTGGCGATGTCGGTCGCCACCGTCACCCCGGCGGGTGCGGTACTGGTGAAGAAACCGAACACCAGCGGGAACACCACGTAGTAGGCGAACGCCATCCCTGCATAGAACAGCAGGGCACTGGAGACCACCAACGGCATGATCAGGCGCCGCTCATGCTGGTACAGACCGGGGGCGATAAAGGCCCAGGCCTGATAGAGCAGATAGGGGATCGCCACGAAGAAGGAGACCACCAGGGTCAGCTTGATCGGCGTCAGGAAGGGGGTCGCCACATCCGTCGCGATCATGCTGGTCCCTTCCGGCAGCTGGCTGAGCAGCGGCTGGGCCACGAAGTCGTAGATGTTGTTGGAGAAGTAGATCAGCGCCAGAAACACCACGAGGATGGCAGTAATGGAGCGCAGCAAACGGGTTCTCAGCTCAACCAGATGGCTGATCAGGGGTTGTTCGGCCTGACTCATGGCTTCACCTCCCCTTTTACTGTGGAGTCGCTGACCGGCACCGGCTCGCTCTCCCGCTGGCTATTGACCGGTGGCTCGTCGTGGCTCAGCTGCACCGCAGGCTCCGCCTGGGCGACCGGCTCGGGGCGCGGCGGACGGATCTCGTTCTCCACCTGATAGGGGCGATTGACCGACTGGGCCGCCGCTTTGAGCTGTTCGATGGACTCCTGCAGCTCGGGGCTCAGGTTGCTCATCTGCAACTGTTCGGCCTTCTTGAGGTCGTTATGCAGCTCTTGCAACTTGAGCTCCTGCTCCAGCTCGGACTTGACCGAGTTCGCGGTCGAACGAATGAGGCGGATCCAGTGGGTAGCCGTTCGGATGGCAACCGGCAGCCGCTCGGGCCCCAGTACCACCAGTGCTACCACACCGATAACGACCAGCTCCCAAAAACCGATATCGAACATGGCTTAGGCCTGGTCTTTGTCTTTCTGTTTGGCGGTCTCACTGCTCTGAGTGGCCGCTTCGTTCAGCTGTTTCGGGGGAAACTCGGCATCTTTCTGCTCGGCCTTGGCATCAGCCGGCTCGTCGGAGAGGGCTTTCTTGAACCCTTTGACCGCCGCGCCCAGATCACCGCCAATGCCGCGCAGTTTCTTGGTACCGAACAGCAGCACGACGATGACTGCAATGATCAACAATTGCCAAATACTGATACCACCCATGATTTTCTCTCCAGAACAGGCGCCTGACGGCGCGGTTGTTGATTAATGGGAACGGGTTCGCAACCAGCCGACCAGCCAGCAGAGGGCTGCACCGGCGAGACTGGCTTGTCCCCACTCAATGTGTTGTTTTTGGGTCAGCAAGAATACACCCGCCAATAGCAGGCTGGCTCCAACCCCTAAGAGGTAGCGGGCCTGCCCCTGCCGACGGCTGTGACGGCGGAACTCGGCAAACATCTGGTCGAAATGACGCTGCTGATGACGGGTCTGGCGCAGGGTCTCATAGACCAGCTCCGGCAGCTCCGGCAGCTTCTCCGCCCAGAATGGCGCCTTCTCCTTGATGGCGTTCAATACCGACTTGGGCCCGACCTGTTCGTGCATCCAGTTCTCGAGGAACGGCTTGGCGGTCTGCCACAAATCGAGTTGCGGGTAGAGCTGGCGCCCCAACCCTTCCACATAGAGCAGGGTCTTTTGCAGCAGCACCAGCTGCGGCTGCACCGTCATATGGAAGCGACGCGCGGTGTTGAACAGGTTGAGCAGCACGTGACCGAACGAAATTTCAGAGAGCGGCTTCTCGAAGATGGGCTCCAGCACGGTGCGGATGGCGAACTCGAACTCGTCCACCTTGGTGTCTGCCGGTACCCAGCCCGACTCCACATGCAGCTCCGCCACCCGACGATAGTCTCGGTTGAAGAAGGCGAGGAAGTTCTCCGCCAGATAGCGTTTGTCTTCCCGATTGAGGGTACCGACGATGCCGCAGTCGATGCCGATCCAGAGCGGGTTTTCCGGATGTTCGTAAGAGACGAAGATGTTGCCCGGGTGCATATCGGCGTGGAAGAAGCTGTCGCGGAACACCTGAGTGAAGAAGACCTCGACCCCGCGCTCGGCCAGCAGCTTCATATTGGTGCCGTTGGCTTCCAGCGCTGGAATGTCGGAGACCGGAATACCGTAGATGCGCTCCATCACCAGCACCTGCTCGCGGCAGAGGTCGGTGATGATTTCAGGCACATAGAGCGCCTCGGAGCCGGTGAAGTTGCGGCGCAGCTGGATGGCGTTGGCCGCCTCGCGCATCAGGTTCAGCTCGTCGAGGATGGTCTTGCGATACTCCTCCACCACCTCGATGGGGCGCAGTCGCGCACTCTGGGGCACGAAGCGGGCCACCAGACGGGCCAGCGCCTGCATCAACCGCAGGTCAGCCTCGATGACCGGCTCGATGTCGGGACGGATCACCTTGACGACGATCTCGCGGCCACTATCCTTCAGCCGGGCAGTATGCACCTGCGCGATGGAAGCCGACGCCAGCGGCGTCTCGTCGAAGTCGTCAAACAGGGTTTCGATGGGACAACCCAGGCTCAGCTCGATCTGCTGACGCGCCGCCTGACCACAGAAGGGGGGCACCCTGTCCTGCAGCAGGGCCAGCTCCTCGGCGATATCCGGCGGCAACAGGTCGCGGCGGGTCGAGAGCATCTGGCCAAACTTGATGAAGATGGGGCCAAGGGCCTCGAAGGCGAGGCGGATGCGGGCACCGCGGCTGAGATCCGGTTGCTTGTTCTTGAGCCAGAACAGGGAGCGACGGGCCAGACGACCCGGCCAGGGTTGATAGCGGGCGGGCACCAGCTCGTCGATGCCCTGCTCCAGCAGGATGGTGATGATGCGATAGAGGCGTTTGAACTCCTTCGGGGTCATCAGGTCACCTGCTGTTCGAAGCGGGCCAGCCGCAGTTCGACGGCCTTGAGCTGCTGGGCCAGCACCTCGACGTCATCGTTGAAACTCGCCACTTCCAGCGGGCCGGGGGCGAGGCGGGCCTCTTCGGTCAGATATTCCGCCAGCTGGCTGCGGGTACGGCACAGCTCGCGGCCGACCAGACGACGCGCCTGACGGGCACCGCTGAACAGGGTGTGGGCAACGACATCGCCGGTATAGCGCGACAGCTCCTCTTCCCAGTCGATATCCAGCTCACCCAGCAGCACGCTGAATGCCTGTACCAGCTGGGGATCACCGCTCAGATCCAGTTTCTCCTCGCGGATATAACGGGTCAGGGCGGACGGGTCTTTCAGCAGACCGAGGGCGGTCAGCGACAGGCTAAGCACCGCATCCGCCTCCCCTTCATGCTGGGCCAGCACATCCAGCCGACGCTCGGAGAAGACGAACCAGAGCGGCTTGAGTTCACGCAGCTCCAGCTTGAGCACCTTGCCCACCAGTTTGCGCAGCCGCTCCGGGCTCTGTTTGTCCAGCGCCAGCAACTGGTTGAGGCTGGTTTCGATCACCGCGGTGACCATGGCATCCATCGGCATAGGCAACCTTAAAACTTGTAACCGCGGTGCAGGGCGACCACACCCTGAGTCAGATTGAAGTACTCCACCTGCTCGAAACCGACATTTTCCATCATGCCGGCCAGGGTCTGCTGATCCGGGTGCATGCGGATGGACTCTGCCAGATATTTGTAGCTTTCACTGTCGTTCGCGACGATTTCGCCCATTTTCGGCAGCAGTTTGAAGGAGTAGAGGTCATAAAGCTTGGCGATCACTTCACTGACCGGCTTGGAGAACTCCAGCACCAGCAGACGGCCACCCGGCTTGAGCACCCGGAACATGGAGGCGAGCGCCTTGTCCTTGTCGGTGACGTTGCGCAGGCCGAAGCCGATGGTAATCACGTCGAAGTGGTTATCCGGGAAAGGGAGCGCCTCGGCATTGGCCTGCACATAGGAGACGTTGTTGGCGACCCCCAGATTGCGCAGCTTGTCGCGGCCCACTTTCAGCATGGAGTCGTTGATATCCGCCAGCACCACCTGACCGGTCTCGCCGACGATGCGGGAGAACTTGGCGGTCAAGTCACCGGTACCACCGGCCAGATCCAGCACCTTCTGACCCTTGCGCACACCGGAACAGTCGATGGTGAAGCGCTTCCACAGGCGGTGGATGCCGAACGACATCAGATCGTTCATCAGATCATACTTGGCTGCCACCGAATGGAAGACACCTGCTACCAGAGTTTCCTTCTCGGTCGCGGCCACGGTTTTAAAGCCAAAATGCGTTGTCGTTGCTTGTTCTGACATCCCTTAAACACCCATAGAGCAAAGAATGGCCGCCAGTTTACCAGAGCCACTGGCGTCCGGACACCTTAAACCCGGCTCGCAACCAACTGCATGCCCAGCACCACCATGGCCAGACAGAGGAAGAGATTGAGACCGATATTGAGCAGCGCTTTCAGATAGGCCCCATGTTGAGCCAGCACTACCGTATCGAGGGCAAAGGAAGAAAATGTGGTCAGGGCACCGAGGATCCCCACCATCAGCAGCGGCTTCATCGGGTGTTCCACCACGTGACCGTGGCTGATGAGGGCGAACGCCACCCCCATTATGAAAGAGCCCACCACGTTGACCACCAGAGTCCCGTAAGGAAAGTGGCGCCCCAGCAGCAAGGCCATCAGTTCGGCAATCCCAAAACGAAGGCAGGCGCCGATGGCGCCCCCTGCAGCAACATAGAACCAGGTTTGCATGGTGTCACTCCCTCAGGGTCAGGCCGCCATTATGTCGCAATGGCGGCCCTTGTGCCCAGAGGCGGAACTAATCGACATCCAGCCTGATTGAAATCTCAGCGGCGAAAATCGATGGGCTCTGGCTGACCCAGCACGATTTCGGTCTGGGCCGGACGGGTCTGGGCAATCACCTTGCCGTGGCGGATCGAGTAACGCACCGGCACCTGACGGCGCACCGCATCGAAGCCATTGTCGGCAGGCAGGATCAACAGGTTGGCCGGTTTGCCCACCTCGATGCCATAGCGATCCTGCACGTTCAGGGTGCGGGCGCTGTGGCTGCTGATCAGCTTCAGACCGTCGTTGATCTGCTCGTAGCCCATGATCTGGCAGACATGCAGCCCCATGTGCAACACCTGCAACATGTTGGCGGTGCCCATGGGGTACCAGGGATCGAACACGTCGTCGTGACCGAAGCAGACGTTGATGTTCGCCTCCAGCATCTCCTTCACCCGGGTAATGCCGCGGCGTTTGGGATAGGTATCGAACCGTCCCTGCAGGTGAATGTTCACCAGCGGATTGGCCACGAAGTTGATGTCCGCCATCTTCAGCAGCCGGAACAGGCGGGAAGCATAAGCGCCGTTGTAGGAGTGCATGGCGGTGGTGTGACTGGCGGTGACTCTATGACCGATACCCCGCTCGTAGGCCAGGGTCGCCAGCGTCTCGATAAAACGGGACTGCTCGTCATCGATCTCGTCGCAGTGCACATCGACCAAAACCTGATACTTCTCGGCAAGATCGAAGATGTAATGCAGACTTTCGACCCCATATTCCCGGGTAAACTCGAAGTGGGGGATCGCACCAATCACGTCGGCACCCAGCTTGAGCGCCTCCTCCAGCAGTGCCTTGCCATTCGGGTAGGAGAGGATCCCCTCCTGCGGGAAGGCGACGATCTGCAGCTCCACCCACTCCTTCATCTCTTCCCGCACTTCCAGCATCGCCTTGAGCGCGACCAGATTGGGATCGGAGACATCGACGTGAGTACGGACAAACTGGATGCCGTTGGCGATCTGCCACTTCAGCGTCTGGATGGCGCGCTGTTTCACATCCTCATGGGTCAGCAGCGCCTTGCGCTCGGCCCAGCGCTCGATCCCCTCGAACAGGGTGCCGGAGAGGTTCCAGCTCGGCTCGCCCGCTGTCTGGGTGGTATCGAGGTGAATGTGGGGTTCGATAAAGGGAGCGATCGCCAGACCGCCCTCCCCGTCCAGCACCCGACCGGCGACGGCATGTTCGTCATGGGGTTCGATGGCTGTGATGACCCCATCCTGACAACGGAGCTGCCACAACCCTTCCCGATCGGTCAAACGAATATGTTGAATCAGCATTTGCTAGCTTCCTGTACCAGAACCGGCCGCTGGGTGAGGCGAACCAGAATGAAATAGGTGAAGGCGGCGCCCAATACCGCGTTGAGTGGCACTATGCCCGGCAGCCACTTGCCGACAGCCACCCCGACTGCCGTGGCGACCAGCGCCTGCCAGCGCACCGTCTCGAACTGCTGATCGGCAAATTGACGGTAACGCTCACGATTGAGCAGGAAATCCATGATGATAATGCCACCGATCGGCGGAATTGCCGTACTCAAAAAGGCCAGCCAGCCGACAAAGTTGTTGTAAAGCCAGAGGGCGCAAGCGGTACCGATGAGGCCGTTGATCACGCTGAGCGGCTTGCTCTTGAGGCCGGTAATGTTGGCAAAACCGAGGCCGGAGGCATAGAGCGCGTTGTCGTTGGTGGTCCAGATATTGAGGCCCAGCACCAGAATGGCGGGGATCAGTAAACCCTGCATCAACATCACTTCCGATATATCGGCCTGCCCTGTCACCGCCGCACCGGCTGCGCCGAAGACGAACATTAGCGTGTTGCCCAAAAAAAACGCCACCATGGTAATCATGACGGCGCCCCAGGGTTTGCGACCAAATCGGACAAAGTCGGCGGTCAGGGTTCCTGCACTGATAAAGGAACCGACCACCATGGTCAATGCCGTGGTGAACTCGATGGGATTGCTTGGTTGTACCTGCTGCAGTGCAGCCATGCCACCGGTCGAGGTCACCGCCAGCCAGACCGAGTAGCCACCGAGCAGGGCGATAGCCGGTACGGCCACAAAGCTCAGCACCATCAGGGCGGAGATCCCGAAGTAGACGGTCACTGTCATCAGAATGCCCGAAATGGCGATCAGCCAGTTCACATCAATGCCGGTCGCCTTCTGCACCGGCAGCGCAAACATCGCCACGCCGACACCGAACCAGCCAACCTGAGTGCCGCCCAGCAGCAGGGATGGTAGCCAGGAACCTTTCACCCCAAACGAGTAGCGCGCCAGCAGATGGGTAGAGAGGCCGGTTGAAGCACCGATATAGCCGAGACAGGCGGTGTAGATACCCAGCAGCAAATTGCCGAGCAGTACCGCCTTGATGAAATCATCGAACACCAAGCCGGTGCCCAGCGCACCACCGGTCCACATGCTGGCAGAGAAGAAGGTCAGGCCGAACATCACCAGCATCAGCGACAGCACACCTTTGCGCCCTTTGGCGGGAACCGCCCCCAAACAGTATTCGTTATCCTGCGCCATGCTCTTTCTCCACGTAATAGGCAAAACGCGCCGGATTTTACATGTAAAACGTTTTACGTCAATCAATCATGGTTAAATATCTGGATAAAACCATCAATAGCAGTCAAATGAGTAACATATTGGGACTCAGATCAGCAGAAAAACAGGGCTGGCCACAAACAGAGGAATACATTGAAGTTAAGGAATATGAGGAGATTTTTTGGAAAGCGACAGATGCAAAAAAGCCTCCCTTTTCAGGGAGGCTTTCTCTTTAATGGTGCTGATACCCAGAATCGAACTGGGGACCTCATCCTTACCAAGGATGCGCTCTACCGACTGAGCCATATCAG
>NZ_JAAKSL010000020.1:0-73672 GCF_049173895.1 Aeromonas sp. 602200 | reverse complement strand
GTATCGCTGGCGGCGCAGCTGGGTGTCACTGCGACCGACGCGGATGGTTCGGAGCAGGTGACCGGTGTGACGGTGACCCTGAGCGGTGTGCCGGCAGGTGCGTTGATGGGGGCAGGCTGGGTGGCTGGCGCGGTGGCGGGCAGCTACAGCTGGAGCGGTGCGAGCACAGCGGGCGTACCTGGCTTTAGCTTGCCGGCGGACTGGAGCGGGGTCGTGAATGGCAATGTGGCGGGGACCACGGACGAGGGTGGGGCAGACAGCAAGCCCTTTACCGTGACCGTCACTGCAACTAATGATGCTCCCATGCTGACTGTCTCGGATCTGCGCATATCCGAGGAGGGATTACCGGGATCCAATCCAGACAATTCACCCAATCCCGGCGATATTACCGACAGCACCTCGACCCATGCGACGGCAAGTGTGACAGATATCGACAGCAATACCTTTACGTTCACTCTTTCTGCTCCATCTGGCCTGAGCTCTGGAGGGGTACCAGTTGTGTGGAGTGGTATAGGGTCTGCGACACTGGTGGGTTCAGCGGGAGGGATCCCAGTCATACAAGTATCTGTAGATCCGGTTGGTAAATATACCGTCACCTTGCTGGGGCCCATCGATCATGAATTTGGAGACAATAAGGAAGGACTGAAGACATTTACCTTCAACCTGTCAGCCAGTGATGGTGACTTGAGTGATACCAAGCAGGTCAGTGTTGTTATTGAAGACGATATGCCCGTGATCACAGGCATCGAAAGTCTGGAAGTGATGAATGTAGCCGACATCACTACCGGTGGATTGTTTGGCGTCTCTTTTGGTGCTGATGGCCCTCTGGGTACTGGTGGACTGAAACTGACTGGATGGCCTGATTTGGCAGGGATCACCGAAACCTTGTCGACTGATGGCAAGACTCTGGTAGCAACCATTGATGGTAGTGGGCAGCCACCTAAAGTGTTCTATACATTGACACTCAATGACGACAATACTTACAGCTTTGAACTGGTTACTCCCCAGCCAACCCAAACTTTCTCGATCGGGGCACAGTTCGGTGCTGGCGGGCCTGTTGAGACGATCGGAGTTACTGCTGGCGGGATTGGTGTACTGTTCGATGGTCTGCTGTTCAATGGCAGCGTCAATAATCCTCAGGATCTGCCGGGGAGTGATGCAGATAATCTCAACCCGAACAACAATGGTTTCGGGATTAAGAACGGCAACCTGGACAATAACGAAGGGTTCAAGGTATCCACGACTGCAGCCGTTGATGGGCTCTCTTTCAACGTCTACGGGGTTGGCAACACCAATACCAGCACCATACAGTGGGTGGCTTATGCTGCCGATGGCGTGACCGTCGTCGATTCCGGAGAGCTTGTTCTGTCAGGACTCAAAGGGTCGATGCAGTTGGCCAGCATAGAACCCGATGGGGAGTTCAGCCAGCTTTATGTCCGCTTTGTGCTGAATGGCAATGACTCAGTGAGGATCGAGAATTTCGGAGTGATCGACAAGATCACGCCTCCTGATATTGACCTTGATTTCAGTGCTACCTTGACTGATGCCGATGGAGATAAAGCCAGCGCCAACTTTACTGTATCGGTCAAGAGCAATGAGCCTCCCGTCGCGTCCAATATTCTGGTTGTGGGCAGCAACACCTCGGATACCCCCGACACTACCGGGACCCCCGGCACGGATGATGATCACAAGGTGCCCAACTCCAACGGTAGTGTGGATGGTCTGGTTGCAGGCGGTGCTGGTCACGATATTGTGGTGGGGGACATCGGCGGCACCAGTACCAATTTCATCCCGGGTGAGAATTACAATATTGCCCTGGTGGTCGATGTGTCTGGAAGTATGGCTGGAGCACGACTGAATATGCTCAAGGCCTCCCTGACCCATTTGGCCAACCAGTTGAAAGATCATGATGGTGAGATCAATGTCACCTTGATTGGTTTTGCGGCGAATGCCAGCGAGAGTGTGACAATAGTAGGGCTTGATGCCAGTAATGTGAGCAACCTGACCAATGCCATTGATGCACTGGTTGCCAATGGTGGCACCAACTATGAAGCCGCGTTCAATCAGGCCGTGCAGTGGTTCAATGATGGTAGCAAGGCTGCTCCCGGTTACCAGAACCTGACATTCTTTGTCACGGATGGTAACCCGACTTACTACCTCAATGACAGCAATCAGGTCGCCGGACCAGGCAACAGCACCACATTTGAGGTGATCAAGGAGTCGGTGGATGCTTTTGTTTCACTCAGTGCCATCAGCCAGGTCAATGCAATCGGGGTGACCAATGATGTTAACAAGGATTTGTTGAAGTTCTTTGATAACACGACTGAAACGGCAGATCAGTTTTACTCGGCAGGCAGCTTCCTTGACTTGGCCACATTTGGTAGTGGTAGCGGCATAAATGCCGCCTCGGGATGGGTGCTCAGTGGTGATGCTCAGGGATCGCATACTGTTACAAATGGAAGCTTGCGGATCCGGGATGATCGAACCGGTTCTGATTCTGACAGGACAATATTGGCGCTCGCCGTGGCCAATGCCATCCAGGTTTCTGCGGCACAAGCCGGAGCAAGTCTGCAGTTCCAGTATGCCTTGAATGGTGTTAATAGCAGCGACAGCTTCACCTGGAAGTTGGTGAAACTCGAGGGTGGCGTCTGGGATATGCTCAATCCAGTGCAAACGGGCACCATTACTGGCGTTAGTTCATCTGTTTTGACGGCTTACAGCACTATCACAACCGATGGACTGCCTGTCGGGCAATACGGGTTTGTGTTCGAACTGCTCGACAGCTCCAATGACCGGAATGCTGAGGTACGGATAGACAATATCCGGATCGAGCAGGGTTTCAATGCCCCGATCGGCGATGCCCAGATTGTGACCAGTGCCGAGCAGTTGACGGCAGCCCTGACCGAGGGGGATCAGATTACCGTGTTGCTGGGGGCCGGCAATGACGTGGCCGATGGTGGTGTTGGCAATGACATCCTGTTTGGCGATGTACTCAATACCGATACGCTGGCCAGCGAGTTGGGACTGGATCTGCCCCAAGGTTCTGGTTGGCTGGTATTTGAAACGCTGGAGTCCAGTCATGGGTGGACACGTGAACAGACGGTGGATTACATCCGGACCCATATTACTGAGCTGAGTGGGGAGAGTAGCCGCAGTGGTGGTAATGACACCCTATATGGTGGCAGTGGCAACGATATCCTTTTTGGCCAGGAAGGGAACGACACCCTTGTTGGAGGTGTCGGTGATGATTATCTGGATGGTGGTTCTGGTAGCGATATACTCACGGGCGACCTTGGTAAGGACATTCTGATCGGCGGCCTTGGCAGCGATACCATGACCGGTGGTGGGGAGAGTGACACCTTCAAGTGGCTGGCGGGGGATGCGGACGGCAGTATCGATACCATTACTGATTTCACTTTAGGTGATACCAACAATGGTGGAGATGTACTGGATCTCTCGGATCTGCTGGTCGGCGTACCTGCAGTGGGGAACAACGAGGATCTGGCAGCCGTGCTGGACAACTATCTGCAGTTCAACACGACGACCAAGACGTTGACGATAGATCCTGCCGGGGCCGGTGGGAGCCCGGAACTGACCATCCAGTTCCATAACTCACTCGATCTGGCTTCGCTTGGATCCAATCAGGATATCATCAAGCACTTGCTGGATGACGGTAACTTGAAGGTTGATCCGTAACCCTGTCTCGGGGCCGGGCTTGCCTGGCCCCTGTTTTTTCCCCAAGGGGATGGATAAGATAGCGGCAGTAGAGGAGAGGGGTAATCATGCAGTCATTCAACTGGGTCGACATTGATGGCATCCGTTATAGCTGGGATGGGCAGGGGAACATTACCTGCGCAGGCCAGTTTGGCTATCAGGCCTCGATCGCGGGGGATCGGCTGGATGGGATGGAGATTGAGAATGAGGCCGGTGATGTAGCGGGCTCGCTCTATGTTGATTTCGCTACGGCCTCTATCACTTATGTGCCGGTCATGGATACCGAGTCTGCCCATAACATGATTCTGGTTGGCCATCATCAGGGGCAGCAGGAGTATCCGCTGGCCAGTTTTCACTCTCCGTTGTTGCAAGATTTGCTAGGACCATCTGATACCATCCCTTGGTCTGCGATGGAGGAGGATAGTGGTGGCACCAATATTGGACAGGCGGTGCAAGGACACGTTCTGTCGTGGGACTCGTTCCATTTCGATGATGAGGTGTTGGTCTGTGGCGCGGCTCCTGCGCTGGATATGGCAAACCAGAGCCAGGATCCCGGCAGCATGGTCACCATTAGCCTCGATCTGACCAATCAGATACTGGATCAGCTCCCCCCCTTGCACGATATATGAATCCCGTAGCTGCACGGGCATAATGGCCTCAATCTTTCCGATTGAGGTTTTTTTCTATGTGGCGTCCCCTTCTTACTCTTTCCGCTCTGGTTGTCAGTGCTCCGCTGCTGGCGATTGAAGTGCCGCAAGCGCCCCATCTGGTGGTGAGCGGTTATGCCGAGCAGAAGACCGAACCCGATATGCTCACCCTCAATGTGGCGGTGAGTGCACTGGATAAGCAGGGCCTCAAGGCCAAGCAGCAGGTCGATACCAAGGTCGCAGCCTTTTTCAGCCAACTGGAAGGGTTGGGGATCAAGCGCAGCGATGTTGAGGCTGGCAACCTGATGGTCTCGCCGGAATATCAGTATGGCGAAAACAAGAAGCCGGTATTGTTGGGGTATCGTGCTCAGCGACAATTGGCGGTGAAGCTCTATCAGCTCGACAAGTTGAGCCCCCTGATGGATACCGCACTTAAAGCCGGGCTGGAGTCTGTATCCCAGATTGAGTACGGGTTGAAATCGCCGCAGGTCATCAAGGAGCAGGCCCGTCTGAATGCCGTTGAGGATGCCAAAATCAAGGCTGAATCTCTGGCCAAGGCGTTCGGGATGAAGCTTGGCAAGGTCTACAGTGTGGAGTACCGCAATGCTTCGCCCATTACCGCCTACAGCCGCAACCTGAAGGTGGTGCAGGCCATGGCGATGGCTGCTCCCGCGCCGGATATGGCGGACAACAGCTATCAACAACAGCAGATCACGGTAAGCGATAATATCGAGGCTGTTTTCTTGCTGGAGTGATGCCCGTCGTTTAAGTCCAGTCATGAACAACCCCGCCATTTGCTGCGGGGTTTTTATTGCGCATCGATGCAGATATAAAAAAGCCGACGCTCGTGTTTACTTAATCGAGCATCGGCTTTTTGTTGCGCTGGGTTTATCAGGCGGTCACAGCATCAGCCTTGGTCGCTTCAGGTGCCGGGTTGCGGATGAGGTAATCAAACGCACCCAGTGCGGCGGTGGCGCCAGCACCCATGGAGATGATGATCTGCTTGAACGGTACCGTGGTGGCATCCCCTGCGGCGTAGACGCCGGTCAGGGAGGTCGCGCCCTTGGTATCGATCTCGATCTCGCCAAAGCGGGTCAGGGCAATCTCGCTCCCTTTCAGGAACTCGGTGTTCGGTACCAGGCCGATCTGGACGAAGATCCCCGCCACAGCCAGGTGTTTGATCTCACCTGTGGTGCGATCTTCGTAGTCCATACCGACCACCTTGCTGCCATCACCGATCACTTCGGTGGTGCGCGCGCTCATGATGATGTCGATATTGCCCATGGAGCGAGCCTTCTTCTGCAGTACTTCATCGGCACGCAGGGTATCGGCAAATTCCACTACGGTGACGTGTTCGACGATGCCAGCCAAGTCGATTGCTGCCTCGATGCCGGAGTTACCGCCACCGATCACAGCTACTCGCTTGCCCTTGAAGAAGGGGCCATCGCAGTGCGGGCAGTAGGCCACGCCCTTGGTGCGGTACTCAAGCTCGCCCGGCACGTTCAGATCACGCCAGCGGGCACCGGTAGCCAGGATCACGGCACGGCTCCTCAAGGTGGCGCCAGAGGCGAGATCCACGTTCACATATCCATCTTTGCTGATGGCGGCGGCGCGCTGTTCGGTTATCACTTCCACGCCGTACTCTTTGACGTGCTGCTCCAGGCTGGCGGCCAGCTTGGGGCCTTCGGTATAGGGCACGGAGATAAAGTTCTCGATTCCGACGGTGTCCATCACCTGACCACCGAAACGTTCGGCAACGATGGCGGTGCGAATGCCTTTACGAGCGGCATAGATGGCCGCTGCGGCGCCCGCCGGGCCACCGCCTACCACCAGTACGTCGTAGGGAGCTTTCTCATTCAGCTCGGCAGCCTTGCGCTCTGCGGCGCCGGTGTCGAGTTTGGCGACAATCTCTTCCAGCGAGATACGGCCCTGGCTGAACGGTTGGCCGTTCAGGTAAACATTCGGTACCGCCATAATTTGACGCTCGGCAACCTCTTCCTGGAACAGGGCGCCGTCGATCATGGTGTGAGTGATGCCGGGGTTCAGGGTCGCCATCAGGTTGAGGGCCTGTACTACGTCCGGGCAGTTGTGGCAGGAGAGGGAGATATAGGTCTCGAAGTGGAACTCACCCTTGAGATTGCGGATCTGCTCCTGCACGGCTGCATCTGCCTTGGAGGGGTGGCCGCCGCTTTGCAGCAGGGCGAGCACCAGAGAGGTGAATTCATGACCCATGGGGATGCCGGCAAAGTGAACGCGCGGGGCTTGGCCCTGCGGCGCGACACTCATGGAAGGCTTGCGAGCGGCAGTGCCAGAGGTCTGGGTGATCTTGGGGGACATCTCGGCGATCTCGCTGGCCAGTGCCAGCAGCTCTGCAGATTTGTCGCTGTCGTTGCCGGACACGCTGATCTCGATGGGATTGACGATGTACTGCAGATAGGTGTTCAGCTGTTGTTTGAGGTTGGTATCCAACATGGTCGAATTCCTTCTTGTAATGGCGAGTTGGCATTAAATGTGAGTCGGTCTGCTTTCAGGCCTATTTGGCAATGCCGGAAAGCAGACCGGCCCTTATGCGGGCCGGTCTTGGAAGCGGGAGGCTTAGATCTTGCCTACCAAGTCCAGGGACGGGGCCAGAGTGGCTTCGCCTTCTTTCCATTTAGCCGGGCATACTTCACCCGGGTGGGAGGCAACGTACTGGGCGGCTTTGACTTTGCGCAGCAGTTCCAGTGCGTCACGGCCGATGCCGCCAGCGTTGATCTCGACGATCTGGATGATGCCCTGCGGGTCGATGACGAAGGTACCGCGGTCAGCCAGACCAGCTTCTTCGATCATCACGCCGAAGTTGCGGGTGATGGTACCAGTCGGGTCACCAATCATCGGGTACTGGATCTTCTGAATGGTGTCAGAAGTGTCGTGCCATGCTTTGTGAGTGAAGTGGGTATCGGTAGAGACAGAGTAGATCTCGACGCCCAGTTTCTGGAATTCAGCGTAGTTGTCAGCCAGGTCGCCCAGCTCGGTCGGGCAAACGAAGGTGAAGTCAGCCGGGTAGAAGAAGACCACGGACCACTTGCCTTTCAGGTCAGCGTCAGACACCTGAACGAATTTGCCATTGTGGTAGGCGGTAGCATTGAACGGCTTGATTTCAGTGTTGATGTAGGTAGACATGTAATTGCTCCTTGGTGATGTACATATGCCGGTCTGGTGTTGAAGAGTCTTGCCAGACGAGGCGCTTAACTTTCGATGGATTCATCATAGGGGCTTCCGCTAATCGATAAAAGCCGCAATTTTGAATCGCTTAAATCTACTCATTAGATAGCTCACTATGGCTGTACCTAACATGAATATCTCTGGCCTACTGAGATAACTCCTTGTCGTGGTTCAATATCTGTGCACTACATCGCCTTTTCAAGGCATAAGAAGGGGTGTGCAGATCCACGATGACGCGATGAGATAAACGGTGGTGCAAACGGGTGGCGCAGGAGGTTGAGGCCGCTGCTCGCAGCGATGGGGGATGTGCTGGTAAGGGGAAAGCCGAAAGGCGCAGATAAAAAAATCCCGGCGCTATCGCAACGACAGGGCCGGGTCATCAAACAAGGAATGGCTATATAAACAAATGCTTTACAGCAAAGACTAACTACGGGGTGTGCAAACTTGCAGACATAGGAGAGGAAGATAATGGGTGCACAATCCCTCGTCTCCCCCTCGGCAACTATTGCATGAGAGGGATGATAGTGTGACGCAGATCACAAGGCAAGCATTTGGTGTAATTTTTCAATCAAAATGAAAGTGTTTCATCATTTCAGCTTATTTTGACGGCTGAAAACGCTTTTATTGTAATTTAATTACAGTCTGAACTGTCAAAAGTCGGTAGGTGGTTCCTGCTCTTCCATCAATTCCAGCAGGTTGATGGCCACGGCAATAAAGTCCGACTCGGTGACAATGCCGATCAGCTTGCGTCCTTTGAGTACCGGCAGGCAGCCATATCTGTGCCGCTGCAGGTAAAGTGCCGCCTCCTTGATGCCGGCGTGAGGATCTACACTCGCCACTTGCCGTGTCATGATCTCGTCGAGTTGCACGCTGTCGGTAAATTCGGCTTCCCGCTCCGGGCTGATGAGCAGCAGCTTGGATTCCCGGGTGGCCAGGATATCGGTAAGGGTCACCAGCCCCAGCAGGTGGTGCTGCTCGTCGACGATGGGAATGTGGCGGATCCGCTCCTGCTGCATCAGGTCCATCGCCTGTTTGACACTGTTTGACGGACCCAGAGTGAAGGGGTGTTCGGTCATGATTTCGGATAGGGTCATCATGGTGGGCCTCCTTGTGTATCTGCTTTCACCCTAGCCCAGCCCCAACTGGCAAAACATGATCAGGGTCAATACAGAACATTAAAGAATCATTAACCGGAGGTGTGTCTCAATATTGCTCGCTACCCCTTGTCTCTCTTGGGTTTTTGGTCTTTTGGGTTGCCTTGGAAGATGGGGATAACTAGACTAGCCGCCGATTCCCCCCGAGGTGAAAGATGCAAGTATCCGATTTTCATTTTGATCTGCCAGACGAGCTGATTGCCCGCTATCCGATGGCAGAGCGTACCGCCAGCCGCCTGTTGCAGCTCGATGGTCAAACTGGCGCCCTGCGCCACGGTCAATTTGTCGATGTGCTGGATCAGCTCAATCCGGGTGACCTGCTGGTATTCAACAACACCCGTGTCATTCCGGCGCGCATGTTTGGCCAGAAGGCCAGCGGCGGCAAGCTGGAGGTACTGGTCGAGCGCATTCTGGACGAGCACAGCGTGCTGGCCCATGTCCGTGCCTCCAAGGCGCCCAAGCCCGGCACCCGGATGATCATGGATGGTGGTGTGGAGGCAGAGATGCGCGCCCGCCACGACGCCCTGTTCGAGATCCACTTCCTCGACCCGCGTCCGGTGCTGGAGATTTTGGAGGCCATCGGCCACATGCCGCTGCCCCCCTATATCGACCGTCCCGACGAGGATGCTGACAAGGAGCGCTACCAGACCGTTTACAATCAAAAGCCGGGCGCTGTCGCTGCGCCGACCGCCGGCCTGCACTTTGATGAGCCGCTGCTTGAGAAAATTCGGGCCAAAGGGGTTGAAACGGCCTTCGTCACCCTGCATGTAGGGGCGGGCACCTTTCAGCCGGTGCGGGTAGATAAGATTGAAGATCACCACATGCACTCCGAGTATGCGGAAGTGCCGCAAGAGGTGGTGGATGCCATCGCGGCCACCCGTGCCCGTGGTGGCCGGGTGATTGCGGTCGGTACTACTTCGGTCCGTTCGCTGGAGAGCGCGGCCAAGGTCACCCTGGCGCAGGGCAAACCGCTGGCGCCCTTTTTTAGTGACACCGATATCTTCATCTTCCCTGGTTACCAGTTCCAGATTGTCGATGCCATGGTCACCAACTTCCATCTGCCGGAGTCGACCCTGATCATGCTGGTCAGCGCCTTCGCCGGTTATGACAACGTGATGGCGGCCTATCAGGCAGCCGTGGTCGGACAGTACCGTTTCTTCAGCTACGGGGATGCCATGTTCGTCACCCGTCGCCAGGTTGAAGCATAAGCTTCAGCTTATTTACCGGGCCGTGAGCGGCCCTCCTATAGTCAGACTGTTTATCTGACGCAGCCGAGGTAGCAATGAAATTTGAACTGAAAACCACCGACGGCCGTGCCCGTCGCGGTCAACTGGTCTTCGAACGTGGTGTGGTACAAACGCCGGCCTTTATGCCGGTCGGGACGTACGGCACCGTCAAGGGGATGACCCCGGAAGAAGTGCGTGAAACCGGCGCCCAGATCCTGCTGGGTAACACCTTCCACCTCTGGCTGCGTCCGGGTCAGGAAGTGATGCGTGCCCACGGCGATCTGCACGATTTCATGAACTGGCAGGGCCCGATCCTGACCGACTCCGGTGGTTTCCAGGTGTTCAGCCTGGGCCATATTCGCAAGATCACCGAAGCGGGCGTCCACTTCCGTCACCCCATCAATGGCGAGAAGATCTTCCTTGACCCCGAGAAGTCCATGGAGATCCAGTACGATCTGGGCTCCGACATCGTGATGATCTTCGACGAGTGCACCCCGTACCCGGCTACTTATGAAGAAGCGCGCAAGTCCATGGAGATGTCCCTGCGCTGGGGCAAGCGCTCCCGCGACAAGTTTGATGCACTGGGTAACAAGAACGCCCTGTTCGGCATCATTCAGGGCTCGGTCTACGAAGATCTGCGGGATGTCTCCCTAAAGGGGCTGCTGGAGATCGGTTTCGACGGTTATGCGGTCGGTGGTCTGGCCGTGGGTGAACCCAAAGAGGACATGCACCGCATCCTCGAGCACGTCTGCCCGAAAATTCCAGCCGACAAGCCGCGTTACCTGATGGGGGTCGGCAAGCCGGAGGATCTGGTGGAAGGGGTGCGCCGTGGTATCGACATGTTCGACTGCGTCATGCCGACCCGCAACGCCCGCAACGGCCACCTGTTCACCACCGATGGTGTGGTGAAGATCCGCAACGCCCAACATCGCAACGACACCAGTACCCTGGATGCCGAGTGTGATTGCTACACCTGCAAGAACTACAGCCGAAGCTACCTGCACCATCTGGACAAGTGCAACGAGATCCTCGGTGCCCGTCTGAATACGATTCATAACCTGCGTTATTACCAGCGTGTGATGCAGGGTTTGCGGGACGCGATCGAGCAGGGTAAATTAGACGACTTTGTAACAGAGTTTTACCGTCGGCAAGGGAAGCCTGTGCCTCCGTTAGCTGAAAATGACGTTAAATAACAACATATAATTTTTTTTAAATCTACATCAATAAGAGGTTGTTAAATGAGCATTATCTCCAAGGCGTATGCAGAAGGCGCAGCACCGGGTGCACAGGGTGGTGGTATGGAAATGATCATCATGCTGGCCGTATTCGGCCTGATTTTCTACTTCATGATCTATCGTCCCCAGGCCAAGCGTGCCAAGGATCACCGCAATCTGATGAGCTCATTGTCCAAGGGTGATGAAGTGCTCACTTCCGGTGGCCTGGTTGGCAAAATTGCCAAAGTGGCTGCAGACAGCGATTACCTGGTGATCGCCCTGAACGACCAGACTCAAGTCACCATCAAAAAGGACTTCGTCTCTGCCGTTCTGCCCAAGGGTTCTATCCAGTCCCTTTAATCTCCCAAGGAGCACAGCGTGTTGAATCGCTATCCGCTGTGGAAATACCTGATGGTGATCCTGGTGATCGCCATCGGTTTTCTATATGCAGCCCCCAATCTTTACGGCGAAGATCCGGCTTTGCAGGTTTCTGCCAGCCGTGGTGCCGAAGTCAAGCTAGATACTCTTGATCTGGTGAAAGAGACCCTTGAAGCGGCCAAGATCCCGGTCAAACATGCTGCATTCGAGCACGGTTTTATCCTGATCCGTTTCAAGAACACCGAAGACCAGCTGAAGGCGCGCGATATCGTTGCCAACAAGCTGGGCGACAACTTCATTACCGCACTCAACCTGGCACCTTCCACTCCCGCCTGGCTCGAAGCCATCGGTGCGGCGCCTCTGAAGCTGGGTCTTGATCTGCGCGGTGGTGTGCACTTCCTGATGGAAGTGGACATGGCCGAAGCACTGACCAAGCAGCAAGAGCAGATGGTGCAGGATTTCCGCTCCGAGCTGCGCACCCAGAAGATCCGTTACTCCGGCGTACGCCGGGTCGGTGATCAGGTGCAGGTGATCTTCCGTGACGAAGCCGATCAGGAACGCGCCGTTTCTCATCTGCGTCGTCAGAACCCTGATTTGACTTTCACTACCGAGCAGAAGGGGGATGAGTTCATCCTGCTGGCTGGTCTGAGCGAAGCCAAGATCAAGGAGGTGAAGAAGTACGCCCTCGAGCAGAACATCACCATCATCCGTAACCGGGTCAACGAACTGGGTGTGGCCGAGCCGCTGGTACAACAGCAGGGCGCCGAACGCATTGTCGTTGAACTGCCCGGTATTCAGGATACCGCTCGTGCCAAGGAGATCCTCGGTGCGACCGCGACCCTGGAGTTCCACATGGTGGATGAGGCGGCTGATATTCAGGCGGCTGCTGAAGGGCGAGTTCCCCCCAGTTCCAAGGTTTATACCGATCGCAATGGTCGTCCGGTGGTACTGCACAAGCGAGTGATCCTGACCGGTGACCACATCGTGGGTGCCCAGTCCGGTTTCGACGAGTACAGCCGTCCCCAGGTCAACATCAAGCTGGATGGCCAGGGTGGCAACAAGATGGCCAACTTTACCAAGGACAACGTCGGTAAAGGGATGGCGACCGTCTTCATCGAGTACAAGCCGGTCGGTCAGCCTGGTCCGGATGGCAAGCGCAAGTTCCGCAAGCAGGAGGAGGTGATCAACGTCGCCACCATCCAGTCGCGCCTTGGCAGCCAGTTCCGCATCACAGGTATCGACAACGCCAACGAAGCCCACAACCTGGCGCTGTTGCTGCGTGCCGGTGCCCTGATCGCCCCGATCCAGATCGTGGAAGAGCGCACCATTGGCCCGAGCCTGGGTCAACAGAACATCGACAGCGGTATGGAAGCCATCGGCTGGGCCATGCTGGTGATCGTGCTGTTCATGGGGATCTACTACCGCGCGTTCGGCTGGGTCGCCAACTTGGCGCTCTGCATGAACCTGGTGTTGATTGTCGGCATCATGTCGATGATCCCTGGGGCCACCATGACATTGCCGGGTATCGCCGGTATCGTCTTGACGCTGGGTATGGCGGTGGATGCCAACGTACTGATCTACGAGCGTATTCGTGAAGAGATCCGCAACGGTCGCGGTGTTCAGCAAGCCATCCATCTGGGCTTTGATCGGGCATTTTCCACCATCGCCGACTCCAACGTGACCTCGCTGATCACTTGCGTGATCCTGTTCGGTATCGGTACTGGCGCCATCAAGGGCTTTGCCCTGACGCTGGGCATTGGTCTGACCGCCTCCATGTTTACTGCCATCACAGTTTCCCGTGCCATTATCAACCTGGCTTGGGGTGGACGGCGTATCGACAAGCTGCCCATCTGAGGATAGAGAAATGTTTCAGATTCTACATTTTGAAAAACCGATCCCGTTTATGCGCTATGCCAAGCCGGGTGTGGTTTTCTCTTCCGTGCTGATGGTGGTAGCCCTGTTCTTCCTGTTTGATCGGGGGCTGAACTGGGGTCTGGACTTTACTGGTGGTACCACCATCGAGGTGGGATTCCAGCAGTCGGTGAGCCTGGACAAGATCCACGACGTTCTGGAAGAGCAGAAGATTGAAGGAGCCACCCTGCAACACTTTGGCTCCAGCCGTGACGTACTGTTCCGTCTGACCCCTAAAGAGGGGGTCAAGGTCGAGCAGCAGGGTAACGAGGTGCTGGCAGCGGCCAAGCTGCTCGATGAGGGCGCTGTACTCAAACGCGTCGAATTCGTCGGCCCTTCAGTCGGTGACGAGCTTGCTACTGACGGGGCGCTGGCGATGCTGGCCTCCATCATCTGTATCCTGATCTACGTGGCGGTGCGCTTTGAATGGCGTCTGGCCATGGGCGGCATCCTCTCGCTGGTGCATGACGTGGTGATCACCCTGGGCGTCTTTGCCTACTTCCAGTACGAGTTCGACCTGACCGTGCTGGCGGCATTGATGACCCTGGTGGGTTACTCCCTGAACGATACCATAGTGGTGTTCGACCGCTTGCGGGAGAACTTCCGCAAGGTGCGCAAAGGGGATACCGACTACATTCTCGATCTCTCCATGACCGAGACCCTGAGCCGTACCATCATCACCTCCGGGCTCACCTTCGTGGTGGTGCTGGCGCTGCTGCTCAAGGGCGGCGCGCTGATCCACGGTTTTGCCGTGGCCATGGTGATCGGTGTGGCGTTCGGTACCTACTCCTCCATCTATGTGGCGAGTGCGTTTGCCATGTTCCTCGGCGTCAAGCGCGAGCACATGCTGCCCACCCAGGTAGAGAAAGAGGGTGCGGACCAACAGGAAATCCTGCCGTAACAGTGAAGAGCGCCTCATGGCGCTCTTTTCTTATCTCTGCGTGTCGTTTGCTGACGCAGATGATTTCAACAAAAGGAGCTTGCCATGCAACACAATCCCCGTTTTTTGGCGCTGGTTGACGGGATCCGCTCCCGCATCACCGAAACCGATGTTCACCAGATCAAGCGCTGGCAGGACGAAGGGCGCACGTTTCACCTGATCGACGTGCGGGAAGAGAGCGAGTGGGCCAAAGGCCATCTGCCCGGAGCCCAATATCTGGGTCGTGGAGTGATTGAGCGGGATATCGAGACCCTGTTCCCGGATCCCGAGACCACGCTCTATCTCTATTGTGGTGGCGGTTTTCGCTCCGTACTGGCGGCCGACAATTTGCAACAGATGGGTTATCGCAACGTAATCAGTGTTGACGGCGGTTTTCGCGGCTGGCTGGAGGCCGGATACCCTGTCGAATCCTGATTTATTTGATGGAGAGGGGCTCAGCTACATGACAAAGTGGCGGCTGACCTTTACCATATGCGGGGTCAAGCGTAAGCGTCGGAGTGTTCATTGAACGTCAGGAAAGGGATTGGATACCTCCTTGGTATCCTGTTGCTGCTACCCATGTGGGGTTGCAGCAGTAGCAGTCATGTCAACACCCCTAAGGTTCCCAAGGCGCAGCCTGCTTCACTGGTATTGGCGACCCCCCTGCAGGTCTCCTACCAAAGCGAGTTGGCGCTCGCCCGACTCGGGCAGATGCTGAGTGAAATGGAGTTGACCACGGAGCAACGGGCAGAGTTGTTCTATGAACGTGCCGTGGTGTTTGATCGCGTCGGCTTGCGTTCCCTTGCTCGTCTCGATTTCAACCGGGCCCTGCGGGAGAAACCGGATTTCGCTGAAGCCTATAACTTCATCGGTGTCTATTTGGTACAGCAGCAGAACTACGACGAAGCCTATGAGGCATTCGACTCAGCCCTCGAGCTGGCACCCGATTATGACTATGCCTACCTTAACCGCGGTATTGCCCTCTATTACGGTAATCGTCCCGAGCTGGCAGCGGCCGATATGAAGCGTTTCTACGAAGCGCAGCCGGAAGACCCTTATCGGGTGATCTGGCTCTATCTGGCCGAGCAGAAGCTCAATCCCGCTGCGGCCATGAGCCGGATGCGCGAGCGCCTCAACAAGTACGATGACGATGCATGGAACTGGGATCTGGTGCGTCTCTACACCGGTGAGATCAACGCGTCCCAGCTGATGGGCAATGTGGTGAAAGGGGTGAAAGATAACCGGGAGCTGGCCGAGCGCCTGTGTGAAACCTATTTCTATCTGGGCAAGTTCGAGTTGGGCAAAGGCAACCGCAAGGAAGCCATCAGCTACTTCAAGCTGGCGCTCTCCAACAACGTCTATGACTTCATCGAGCACCGCTATGCTCTGCTCGAACTGGAGTTGATGGCGCGCAAACCCTTGCCGCCGGGTGCCCAGAGCAAAGGCGAACAGCCCTCCTGAATGGAGATGGCGATTACCCGGTGATAAAAAACCTCGATATGAGGCTAATGCCAGTCAGTGAAACCTGACTGGCATTGTTTTTATCTGCTTTTTCACACCCACTCCCGTGGCTTGGCTCCATGTCACAGTGAGCTTCGTGTCGCTAATCCACACAACCCCGCCAGTTTTTCCAACTCTGCCGCCCGCCTCTGAATAATGAACGGGCACATCTGATCCATGCAGCTCAACAGATGGATGGGGCCGACTCCGTGTGAAACCCGGTCGGCTCGTCGTATGCCTCCTGATATGGGTGATTCTCTTCCCTATCGCGGTGGGCGACTGGTTGACTATCGCTGCTCTTGTTCGATTCCTGCCGGACTGCCTCTCTTAATGAGTGAGGCTGACGATAGGGAGTAAATATGCGTGCTGGCCCGTGCTTTTACACTCCGTTACATCTGCTCGTCCTGTGACCGCCCCATAATGGCCCCTGATCCCCTAACCCTGTGCGATGGGGGGCGGATCAGTAGTCGATAAGGTGGAGATCACGAGCAGTTTCCTGTCAGCACGGAGGCCAGGACGGCAGATGTCACAGAGCGTATCAAACCAGGTGATCAGACGAATGCTGGGAGCCTGCCAGCAGCAGGGGGGCGATCCCGATGCCATTTTGATGGCGGGCGGCCTCACGTCGTTCGACATCGAGCGGGAGCAGGGCCGGCTGCCGGCCCATAGCCACTACCGGATGCTGCAACTGATGCAGCCCTATCTGGCCAGTTTTCACGAAACCATCCTCTCCTACGACATCGGCCAGCTCTACCAGCACTATCCACCCCTTATCAGCTTGTGCCTGAATCAGCCCTCGCCGCGGGCTGCGCTTGAGGTGCTGCTGGCCTATCGCCCCATCATCGGCAGTTGTGACGAGCTGCGGGTGCTGCGGGGGGCGCAGGCCAGCCAATACCTGTATGTCAATCAGGGGCCCGCCAGCCTGGGGGCGAGTCAGGCTATCCCCAACTTCATCATGCTCTACCGAATTTTGCGAGTCTATCTGGCGGATCCCCGGGTCTCGGTGGGCTTCACGGGGCGGCCGCCACCGCGCCATCAGTTGCTGGACCAGTTCTTCGCCACCCGCTGCCGCTGGGAGCAGGAGGAAAACACCCTGACCATCGACAACGCCCAACTCGACTGTCCCAGCCACTGCTACAACGAGCCGTTGGGTCATCTGCAACTGGCTCAGCTGGCGCAGATCTGTGCCGACATCGCCGAGCGGGCCCCCTTTGCCTGTCTGGTGGGGGAGCGGATCCGCCACAAGATCCGGGAAGGGGGGCTGGAGAGCGACGAGAGCCTGCTCAAGGAGGTGTGCACGGCCATGAATGTCAGCCGCTGGACCCTGAATCGCAAATTGCAGGGGGAGGGGAGCAGCTTCTCCACCCTGCTCAGGGAGGCGAGGGTGAGCGAAGCCTGCCGCTTGCTGGGGGAGGGTGATCAACCGCTACAGAACATCAGCGATCGGGTCGGATTCTCGTCCCAGAGCGCCTTTAACCGCTTCTTCAAGGCCAACACCCGGATGACGCCGCTGGCCTATCGCAACTCCCGCCAATAAAAACGGGACCGGCGCAAGGCCGGTCCCGTGGTCGGGTCATTGCTGGGCCATTGTCGGACAAGGCCGGGCTGGGGGCCCGGCCGTGCCTGCCTCTGTTAGCGGGTGATGGTGGTGACGCTGGCGGGATCCACTCCGGCCGGCAGTGCCAGTGCCCCCGGCGTGGTGTTGCTCACTACGATCTCCTTGCTCACCGTGAAGCTGACCGGCGTGCTGGCGGAGACATCCGACGAGGGGCTGATGTAGGCACTATATCGACCCGGCTCCACGATCCACTGGTTGCTGGCCTCATCGAAGCTGGCGAGGATGCTGGCCGGAATGGTGAAGCTCAGCTGTTCGCTGGCCCCCGGTGCCAGTTGCGCCGTCTTGGCAAAGGCCTTGAGCTCGATGAGCGGTTTCTTCAGCTTGACCTCGGGGGCGGTCACATAGACCTGGGCCGCCTCCTTGCCTGCCACGGCACCGGTGTTGGTGATGGTGGCGGTCAGCACCAGGTTGCCGGCACTGCCGCCCTCCAAGGTATTGCTGGCGATGGCGGGGCTGGTGTAGCTGAAGCTGGTGTAGGAGAGACCGAAGCCGAACGGGTAGGAGACCGCCTGCTCGAAGGTGCTGTAGTAGCGATAGCCCACGTAGATCCCCTCGTTGTAGTAGAGATCGTCCGGTTCTCCGTCCCCGTCGGTGTCCTCACCCGGGAAGGTGCCGGCGGAGGGAACGCTGGCGTAGCTGTGCGGGAAGCTCTGGGCCAGCTTGCCGCTCGGGTTGACCGCGCCGGAGAGCACGTCCGCCACCGCGTGACCGGTCTCCTGGCCGGCCATGTAGGCCAGCAGGATGCCATCCACCTTGTCGCTCCACTGGGCGGTGTCGATGACGCCGTTGACGTTGAGCACCACCACCACTTTCTTGCCCTGGGCGTGGAAGGCGCTGCTCACCGCGTCGATGAGGGCGCGCTCGTCATCACCGAGCAGATAGTCCCCCTTGCCGCTGCTGCGATCCGCCCCTTCCCCGGCCTGGCGGCCGATGCTGATGACGGCGGCTTGCTGGGTGGCGGCCGCATTGGCGATCAGGGCTGCCAGATCGCCGCTGATCGGTGCCTCGGCACAGGTATAGTAGCCCTTGGCGCCAAACTGTCCCTCGTGATAGACCTTGTTGTTCTCGTAAAAATCGCGGTAGTAGCTCTGCAACGCCTCGTTGACCGGGAAGCGTGCCGCCAGTCCTTGCGCGATGGTGGTGGTGCTGGCGGCGTTCACATCCCCGCTGCCGGTGCCGCCCTTGTAGGTGTTGATCTGGTTGATGCCAAAACTGGCCAGGCTGCTGCTTGTCGCCAGCGGCAGGGCTGCGGCATCGTTGCGCAGCAGCACCATGCTCTCGGCGCCGGCCTGACGGGCCAGTTTGGCATTGGCGGTCAGATCCGGGCTGTTGCTGATGACCAACTGGCTGTAGGAGGGACTCTTCATCACCTGGGTCAGGATGTGGATGGCGGCCTCGTTCACCTTGGCCTCGTAGAGATCGCCGTGCTCGATGGATTGCTGCAACTGCTCCTTGACGTTGCCCGGCTCGATCAAATCCTGCCCCGCCAGCACCTGCTTGTAGGCATTGTTGGCCACGTCGCCGGCAAACCAGTCGGACATCACTAGGCCGTCAAACTTCCACTCGCCGCGCAGCAGGTCGGTCACCGCATCCCTGCGCTCGTTGACATAGGTGCCGTTGACCTTGTTGTAGGAGGTCATCACCGCCCAGGGCTGGGCCTCGTCCACCGCTATCTGGAAGCCGCGCAGATAGATCTCGCGGAAGGTTCTCGGTTCACCGATGTCGTTGATCTGGTTGCGGTTGGTCTCGGAGTTGTTACCGAAGTAGTGCTTGATGGTGGTGCCCACCCCGTTGCTCTCCACCCCGTTGACCATGGCGGCGCCGATTTTGCCGGTCAGCAGGGGATCTTCCGAGTAGTACTCGAAGTTGCGGCCATTGAGCGGGTTGCGCTGGATGTTCATGCCCGGAGCCAGCAGGATATCGCCCCCGTACTGGCGCACCTCGTCCCCCATGGCTTCGCCGACGGCCTTGACCAGCTTGACGTCCCAGCTGGAGGCGAGCAGTGAGCCGATGGGCCAGGCGGTGGCATAGTAGCTGGCGCTGTCACCGTCGCGGTTGGCGTTGATCCGCACCCCGGCCGGCCCGTCCGCCAGTTTGAGGGCCGGAATGTCGATGCCGTCCGCGCTGCGCAGTACGCCGTTGATGTAACCCGCCACGCCAGGCACGTCCTGTTTGACGTTGATGGCGCCGTTGGCACTGCCGTAACCGGGGCCGGAGAGCAGGTCCAGCTTCTCGCTCAGGGTCAGCTTGGCCACCATGGCTTCGGCCTGGCCGCGGTAATAGGCATCGTCCTTGACCAGGGGATCCGAGTCATTCTGGTTGCAACCGACCAGCATGCCGGCCAGCGCCAGGCTGACACCCAGTACAACCGCTTTCAATTTTGTGGTGATAGGCATGAAGACGTCCTCGTAACTGTCTGAATAAAAATACAAAGGAGATATCGACACCGGGCGCAAGGCACCCGCCCGGGCTGGGCCGCTCTGCTGGCGGCTGCCATTGGATATCGCAAGGAAGGCCGAACGGGCCGGTGGGCCGGCGTTTGGCTGCAGGCAGGTTAACAAGCCGGGCGATGGCCGCCTTGCCCCGGGGGAGCGAGAAATGTGCCGGCGGGAGCAAGGGGGCCGAGTTGTGAGCAAGGTCGTATCGAAAGGCGGTGCCAAAGCAAAGGTGGGAGGTGGCAAGAGGGGAAAGGGCAGGGGAGATGCGGATAAAACGGATGGCCTGACGGCTAATGAGGATGGCTGCGATCAACACGCGAGGGGGCCGGCGGCCCCCTCGAAGATCAGCTGAGATGCCCGGGCAATGGCCCGGGACGGCTCACTTGGGCTGTTTGAGGGCCCCGGCGAGTTCAATCTGCACGTTGACCCCCTCCTGCTTGAGCGCCGTGGCGACGGCGTTCAGATCGGTGCCCGGCTTGGCTTCCAGCAGGGCGATACCACCACTGCTCTGCTTGAAGCGCAGGCCGTGCCGGCTGGCCAGCGCGCTGGCCTGGTTGTCATCGGCTTCCACCAGCAGGGTACCGCTTACAGTCAGCTCCGGGCTGGCGGCCCCTTGCATCAACACGTCACCGCGGCGCAGGGTCTGTTGCGGGACCTTGCTGTCAAGGCTGCGGGCGACCCGCCTCTTGCTGCCGTTGTCGGGAATGAGGTAGGTCTGGCCGTTCACCTCTATGGTGCTGTACTGCTTGCCATCCATGGTGACGGACTCCTGGGCGCAGAGCTGTCCCGAGAGGGGGGCCAGCAGGGTTGCCAGAAGCAAGGTAACAGGTTTGTTCATGGTAATACTCCTAGCGTGTTAGCTGCGGTTGGCATCGTGACCCAGGACCCGCAGGGACCATGAGATCAGCTTGCCCGGTTGGCGATTGTTGCGCTCGGTCAGGGTGGTACGCTCACGGGTTTCGCGATTGAGCAGAGAGACCTGACGGGTACCGTTGGCAACATCGGTTACTTCCAGTCGCCATGTGCCTTGCGCCGATTCGCCGTAGAACTTGTTGGATAGCATCCGCATGTCGCGCAATCCCTTGGTTCGCACAAAGCCCAGCTGCTGCTGGTCGAGAGATTGGCCGACCAGGCTGTTGAGGGGGCTCAGCAGGATGCTGCGGGTGCCGGCGGGGGAGACCAGTTCGATCAGCAGATCGGGCAGGCGCTGATGATCCAGACTCACCATCACCTGAACCGCTTCTACCGTCAATGGTGTGGCAATGCGGGTTGTCGAGCTGGTCGGGCTGTTGCCCACATCCGGGATGGCAGCGGTACTGCCGGTGACATTGATCTTCTGCCATGGCAGTTGTACCAGCGGGGGGAGGGGTTGGTGATTGGCTGCCAGCTCAAGGGCCTTGTTGACGTCGATCAGACCGAAACCGTAAGTCGGGCTGAACCACATGCCGGCGGCATTGCGCTCCCACCCTTCCAGCCCTTTCACATCGCGTACCTTGCCGGTGCTGCTGGTGTAGCTGACCATCACAGGTTTTTGTGTGGCATCGACCCGGGTTGCGCTGCGCGCCAGCAGATCCCGCAGGTCACGTACCGACAGATCCGGGTAGGCGGACATCAGCAGCGCCATGGCGCCGGAGGTGCTGGGGGTAGCGGAGGAGGTGCCGTTCATCACGCCGTTGTAGTCGCAGCTGGCATCCAGTTGCAGGTTGCCGTGCAGCCGGTTGGTGCTGGGATCGTCGGTGCGGTTGTAACCCATGTCGCAGCCGGGCAGATCCGTGGTCACCATCGCCGGAGCGTCGGTGCCGTACTCGCCGCCGGTTGCGCTCAGGAAGATGTTGCTACCGACGCTGGAGTAGGAGGATCTGACGCCATCGGCGTTGAGCGCGCTTACCACCAGGTTCCAGAAGTTGCTGTTGGAGGGATCGAGGTTGCTGTTTTCAAACGGCAATTTGGGACCATTGCCGGTGCGGTTAAGCACATAGCCGCCCGCCGCTATCTTGTTGAAGCCGTTGCCGGCGGCCTTGATATAGGCCGCGCCCTGCGCCTTGAGGGTCTGTTGTTCAAACAGACGATCAAGCTGGGATTGATCCAGAGAGTTGGCAGAGCGGGGATCCACCACACTCATGCCGTAGCTCTGGTTGAACACCCGGTTGTCGCGGCTGGCATCGCTGTCGCCAAGGGCGTAGAGCCAATCTTTCTGCAACTGCTGGCTGTTGTCATCCAGCAGGTTGAACCCCTGCAGCTGGGCTCGCGGGGCAATCCCCTTGGTACCGATGGCATTGTCTACCGCCGCAATAATGCCGGAGACCGACGTGCCGTGGGCCGAATCCGGATCGGTCGGTGTCGGGTCATCGCTGCTGGTTACCACGTTTTTCGAACCCGGACGCACGTTCTCCGCCAGATCCGGGTGGGCGATGGCCAGACCATCATCCACCACGGCCACATTGACTCCCTGGCCCAGCACGCCGGTGCGATGAGCCCACCAGAGGTTGAGATCATTGCCCGCTATGCCGCCACGGGCGCTGAACCCATCTTGGCCGCTGTTGAGCAGATACCACTGCTGATCCTGCAGGGGATTGGTACCTGGCAGGCAGCGCTCGGTGCTGCTGCGTCCGATATCCATGCCGTTCTCCTTGCCGGTGAGCGGCGCACAACCTTCATTTGCCTGAACGAGCGCACTGGGCAGGGTCGACAGCAGTGCTGTGATCGCCAGTGCTAACGATGTTTGCTTCATTATTTTTTTAACTCCATCTTGGATCGCACCATCCTGAGTGCGACGGAAATCTATACACGGGTGGTAGGGGTTCAAAAAGAGCCATTTTCAAAAAACGCAATGAGGTTCAAAGAAATCCGATCTGGTTTATGGTAGGTATTCCAATGACGCTGGTTATGTGTTTTATTGAGAATGGTTCTCACCGTTTGCTACTGATCTTTTTATCTGTAATTCACTCCTCTCGCGACTCTCCTTCGCCGCAGCCATCTCGATTCGGGGCAATCCCGAGGGGCGCTCGTGCGCTCTTGGAAATAAACGGCATGGTGGTGTGTGCCAATGTGAGTGCTGGTATGCGTTCGGGTGAGCCTGCAAGAGTGATAAGGTGGGGGTGGGTCAGTGGTTTATTGCTTGGCGGCGGTGGATGGCTCTGTTATGGTAACTTAAATAGCCGTTTGGATGGCTAGATTGCTGCGGTGTGAAGGGCGTTACTTCTGAGGGCGGCCCCGCCGCAGTCCCATAGCTTGATGCGTACCTGACTGGGAGTCCCTATGCCGTTTCGTTCCTTCTTATCTTCTCCTTTGACTGCTTCCTTGCGCGCCACTGCTGGCGCCAGCACCTTTATTGCCGCGATAGCGGTCGGGAGCCTCTCTTTTTCCGCGGTTGCCGCCGATGCGTCCTTGCCGACCAAACAGGAGATTGTGATTGGTACTACGGTGGGGGATTTTGCCGACATGGTGACCGACTCCATCAAGCCGCAGCTGGAGGCCAAGGGGTATAAGGTCAAGCTGGTGGAGTTCACCGACTATGTGACCCCCAATATTGCTCTGGCTGACGGATCACTGGATGTGAACTGCTTCCAGCACAAACCTTATCTGGAGAGTTTTGCCAAAGATCGCGGCTTGTCGCTGGCACCCATTACCCAGGTGCCAACCGGTCCGATGGGGCTCTACTCCGGCAAGCTGGCAGCACTCGACAAAGTGAAAAAGGGGAGCACGGTGGCCATCCCCAACGATCCCACCAATCAGGCGCGGGCGCTGTTGATGCTGCAGGATCTTGGTTGGCTCACTCTCAAGGAGGGGATAAACCCGCTAAAAGCGAGCGAGTTTGATGTGGTGAACAATCCGCACAATCTCAAGCTGGTACTGCTGGAGGCGGCGCAGTTGCCCCGCTCGCGCGAGGATGTGGACTTCTCGGTGATCAACGGTAATTTTGCTGCCTCCAGCGGTATCCCGTTCAGTGAAGGACTGTTTCTGGAGCGCAGCTACGATTTTATCAACTGGGTGGTGGTGAAAAGCGCAGATGCGGAGCAGCCGTTTGCCAAAGATGTGGCGGCGGCCTACAACTCGGCGGCTTTCAAAGCCTATGCAGCCAAGCGTTTCGTCGGCTACAAGTACCCGCAAGGGTGGGGTGGCTAACTGTCGTGAACGTGGCCCGGCTATACAACGAAAAACGCCCCGAATTCGGGGCGTTTTTTATGGTAGCAAGCCATTAACGGGCGCTTCACTGGTTGCGATAGAAGCGGTTCAGCTCGTTCATCACCTGGATCATGGCGCCCATATCCGGGGTGCCGTGCTTGATCGGGCGATAGCTGTTGCGCTCCAGCAGTTCGAAGTCACCCTGCTTGTTGAAGTGGGTGATGGTGTCCCCTTCATAGATGGCGAAGTCGTTCTGATCCCCGGCCAGCAGCCAGTTGCGCGGGTTGGTATCAAACAGCGAGCGGCCAACGCTGTAATCGCGCGCCGGATTGCGCACGCCCAGCATCCCCTGCATCAGGGTCGGCGCCAGATCGAAATGGCTGCTTGGTTGTTCCCGAACGTCACTGCCGCGCCCCGGCCAGGCCAGTACCAGTGGTACCTGCACCTGATAGGGTGAGTAGTTGCTGCCTGCGCCCCAGCTGTTGCTGCGGGTGTCGTTGAACTCCTGACCATGGTTGGAGGTGATCACGACGATGGTGTTGCTGTCCATCCCCTGCGACTGCAATTTGGTCAGCATCTGCTCAAGCAACTGGTCGGTATAGAAGACCGAGTTCTTGTAGCGGTTCTCCAGTTTTTGCAGGTTCTCCGCCCGATAGGCGGTCGCCGGATTGAAGTTGGCGAGCTCCGGTTGGAACGGCCCCTTCATGGTGGCGGGCAACTGGTAGTCGCCGGGGCTCGAGAGATAGACCAGCGAGAACCAGGGACGCTCGGGAGAGCGCTTCTCCAGCCACTGCTGCCAGTCGGTCAGCAGCTTGCCATCGTCACTCTGCTCGGAGACAAACACCTGTTTGCGCAGACCGGCGAGGATGCTCTTGCGATACTTCTGGGCATCTTCCATCGCGCCGAATAGCCCGAACTGGTAATCCTGGCGCAGCATCTCGTCGAACAGCACCGGCGGACGCTTGTCGCTGCTGATGTCCTTGTAGTAGTGGCCGGGCAACCCGTAGAAGAGGCTGAACATGCCCATAAGGTCATCGTTGCCACCACTCAGGTGATTGCGGAACGTCAGATGCTGATCCGCATAGCGCTGCAGATTGGGCATGTTGATGTTGTTGAGCATGTCAAAACGCAATGAGTCGACCACCACAATAAGCAGATTGTTGTGAGTCAGGGGGGCGTTGACGTTGAGCGGGCGCAGCGGATAGTGCATCCGGCTGTCGCTGTTATCCCCCTGGGAAGCAGCCTGCTTCTCGTATTGATCCAGATCCAGCCAGCCATGTTTGGCCAGGAAGGAGCGGGCCGTCATGGGGTAGGAGAGGGGGAAGTTGGCTCTCTGCATGGTGATCGGCTGATAGAGGGTCGCATCGGCCCAGCTGTTGACCACGTGGGTCAGAATAAAGCAGATCAGCAGGGCCAGCCCCACCTGATTGCCGTACTGGCGGCGCTTGCGCTTGTTGATCTTGCGCCAGACATAGGCCGACAGCAGCAGTTGCAGCAGGAAGATGGTGGGCACGGCAACGAAGATGATGCTCCAGATTGAGCCCTCTTCGGTCTGCGCCTGATCCAGCAGCAACTGCCATACCTGACTGTTGAGGTGGAACTTGAACAGCCGGAATACCTGGGTGTCGATCAGCAGCAGCACCAGCGCCAGGGTGGCGATGATGGCCGAGATGAACCGCAACGACTTCTCCTTGGGCAGCACGAAGCTGAGCGGGAAGATCGTCAACAGGTAGGTGACAAAACTCAGAAACGAGAAGTGGCCAATCCAGCTTACAACGAGATAGATCACGCCAAGCGTGGTCGATGGCCAGCTGATGGCACCCAGATAACGGGTGGCGATGAGCATGGCCAGAATAATGTTGAAGAAGGAGAACCAATGCCCCCAGGTGATCAGGCGAGAGACATTATCACGATAGGGGTTACCGGTTTCGACCATAGTGATCCATCTGCGTTGAGAAACGTCAAATCAACAGAGTCGGGGACTCAGTGTGCGTCGTGGCGATTATCGACCGATGCGGTCAGGGCCTGGACAAACTTTTCAGTGATGGCCTGGCGTTGGGCCGGTGCCATACCGTTGATGATATTGGTGGTCAGATTGCCAAGCACCATAAGGCTGAGATCTACCGGCGCTTTATGCTTTTCCAGCGCGGTGATCAGGTCGTTCATCAGGGCGTCAAATTGCTCGTTATTGTACTTTGATACGATAGGCATAATCTTCAGTTCATCTCGGTTCAAAGCGCCTTATAATACTTCACCCTTTCGGCTAACACTATGGCTTTGTGACATGAGTCTCGATATCGACAAGATCATTCTTCACTCCTTGCGCCAGGGCGGCGATGGTCAACCCCACGCCGATACCCGCAGCCAGACCCTGCCCCCTGATGAGGCGGTACAGGGACTGATGGCGGAACTGCATCGGATCTACAACGGCAAGGGGGGCAAGGGCTTTGGCTTCTTTGCCGACCCCGAGGCCGCCGTCGCCGAGCTGGCCGACGGTGAAGAGGCTCCCAAGCAGCCTTCACCCGCGTTTCGTATCGCCCTCGAACAGCTACTCGACGAGCAGACCGAATTCGTTCCCTTTTCGGTCACCGTGACCCAGATGCTGGTCAAGCAGCTGGTGGAGCACGCCCTCGATGAGCAGGGGGTGCTGCTGTTTGCCAAATATAACTACGTCGGGGTCGATTATCTGCTGATTGCTCTGCTGGAGGGCAAGGAGAGCGTCACCGTCAGCGAAGCGCTGGAATTACGCCATATCCAGTATCTGGATATCGGCAAACTCAATCTGGTGGCCCGCATTGATTTGACCGAATGGAAAACCCAACCTGATTCGCGCCGCTATATCACCTTCAGCAAGGGGCGCATTGGTCGCAAACTGGGCGACTTCTTTATGGATCTGCTGGGTGCCCGCGAGGGCATGGATGCCAAGGTACAAAATAAAGGCTTGCTGCAGGCGGTCGAAGATTATTGCGACAGTCGTCAGCTCGAACCGACCGAGCGCAATGACTATAAAAAGCAGGTCTTCAAATATTGCACCGAACAGGCGAGCGCCGGTGAAGAGATCGAAATCAAGGAGCTGTCTGCAGAATTGCCCGGCGACGGTGACCTCGATTTTTACAGTTTTATCGGTCAGGAGTATGAGCTGGAAGAGCGCTTCCCGGCGGATCGCTCTACCTTGCGTGGTTTGACCAAGTTTGTCGGCTCCGGCGGCGGTCTGACTTTGAGCTTTGAGCAGAAGCTGTTGAACAGCCGGATCTTTTACGATCCCCAGACCGACACCCTGACCATCAAGGGTGTGCCGCCCAATCTCAAGGATCAGCTGCTGCGCCAGTCATAATGTGATCCGGCCTTCATTTTTGGCAAAAAGACACCGCAGTTCGCTGCGGTGTCTTTTTATTTAATGGGGCAGGGGGTAGCGAAAGCAACTCGGTGCTTTGTTAACAAATTAAACAGAATTATCCATGTGAAAGGGTTTTCAATGAGGTGAAAACCCTTTCATTCATGTCTTTTTATTTCTATTTGGTAATTTAATTTCTTGTGTTGGCGAGAAATATGCCAATAAATGGCGCTAACCCCCTGAAACAAGAAAATGTTTTCAAAACTTTCTGGAAGGAAATACGTAATTGCATTTCAAAAATGCGAGTTGCGTCATGTGAGCCGTTTGCCGCTTGGGATAATATTCATCTCGCACACAATGCTCTTACAGCGCGGAACTAATACAAGGAAAGGCTCATGAAAAAGAAATTGCTGTCATCCCTGATCGGTCTGGCCACTCTTGGCGTCGCTTGCTCTGCTACTGCTGCCATCGATGAGGGCCAGCTGACCATCTGGATCAACGGTGACAAGGGATACAACGGTCTGGCTGAAGTGGGTAAGAAGTTTGAAGCAGAAACCGGCATCAAGGTTACTGTGGCTCACCCGGATCAGGTTGAAGTGAAATTCCAGCAAGCCGCCGCCACTGGCAACGGCCCGGACATCTTCTTCTGGGCTCACGACCGTTACGGTGAGTGGGTCAAAGCCGGTTTGCTGGTTCCGGTAACGCCGAACGCTGCCACCAAAGGCAAATTTGAACAGCTGGCATGGGATGCCATGACTGTTGATGG
Source organism: Aeromonas sp. 602200 (assembly GCF_049173895.1). Classification (NCBI taxonomy): domain Bacteria; kingdom Pseudomonadati; phylum Pseudomonadota; class Gammaproteobacteria; order Aeromonadales; family Aeromonadaceae; genus Aeromonas; species Aeromonas sp. 602200. The sequence goes on along the minus strand of NZ_JAAKSL010000020.1, from coordinate 45,524 downwards.
CAAAACCTATGGCTACCCGGTTGCCATGGAAGCAGTCAGCCTGATCTATAACAAGGACCTGCTGCCCGAGCCGCCGAAAACCTTCGAAGAGATCGCCAAGATTGACGAGACTCTGAAGAAAAACGGCAAGCGCGCCATCATGTGGGCTTATGACACCCCGTACTTCAGCTATCCGCTGGTGGCTGCCAACGGTGGTTACGCCTTCAAGAAAACCGCTACCGGTTATGACGTCAAAGATACCGGCGTGAACAACGCAGGTGCCAAGATGGGTGTGGGCTACATCTCCGAGATGATCAAGTCCGGTCACCTGGAAAAAGGCATCGACTACGGTGTGATGGACGCCAAGTTCAACAAGGGCGAAGTGGCCATGATGATCAACGGTCCCTGGGCCTGGAGCAACCTGGACAAGAGCGGCATCAAGTACGGCGTAGCGCCGCTGCCGACCCTGAACGGCAAGCCGGCCAAAGCCTTCGTTGGCGTACTGGGTGCCACCATCAACGCCGCCAGCCCGAACAAGGATCTGGCTATCGAGTTCCTGGAAAACTACCTGCTGACCGATGCCGGTCTGGCGCCGGTTAACGCCGACAAGCCGCTGGGTGCCGTTGCGCTGAAATCCTTCCAGAAGACCCTGGAATCCGATCCGCACATTAAGGCCACCATGCTGAACGCCCAGGCTGGCGAGCCGATGCCATCCGTTCCCGAGATGAGCCGTTTCTGGTCTTCCTTCGAAACTGCCCTCAAGAACGTGACCTCCGGTCGTCAGGGTGTTGACGAAGCTCTGGATACCGCTGCCAAGCGTATCGTTCAGTAAGCACGCACTACCCGGGAGGCCGTCATGGCCTCCCACTCTCTCAAATCTCTCTTGGCGTTATAAAGGTTAATTGGCATGGAAGTAGTACCTTCTGTTGAGTCCTATGCCGGTCCGAAGGATAAGCACACCTGGCTTAAGTGGACCATAGCGGCCCTGGTTGCCATCCTCAACGGCTACGCAGCCGTGATGATGTACGCCAGTGGCGAGTGGGTATTCGCGCTGCTGGATCTGGTGGTGGTTTCCGTCGGTCTGTATGTCTTCATGAACAAGAAGACCTATGCCCATCGCTACATCTTTCCGGGTGTTGCGGGCATGGTTGTGTTTATCATCTTCCCTCTTGCCTACACCATTGGCATTGCCTTCACCAACTATTCGGGGTCCAACTTGCTCTCCGTGGAGCAGGCGCGGGACTACCACCTGAAGAAAACCTACAAGGTGGCGGGCGGTGAATTCGATTTTACCCTGCTGGGTGGCGACAACGGCCAGTTCCAGCTGCTGCTGACACAGGATGATCAATCCTTTATCAGCCAACCTGTTTCCCTGATGACCAACAAGGCCCGTGAGCTGGCGTCCCGCGAGGGCCGTGTGCAGAACACCCAGCAAGTGGTCGAGCTGCAGCCCTTCACTGGCGAAGCGGCCAGCAAGGCCGCACCGATCCGCGCCATTGTTGAGCATCGTACTCACCTGAGTGACCTTGATCTGGTGCTGCCGGATGGCGGTACCCACCTGACCCTGAGCAGCCTGCGCAAGTTTGCCGCCCAGAAGCAGCACTACACCCGTCTGATGGATGGTGCCGTGCTCAAGTCCGGCGTGGTGATCAAAGACAGCAACCTGCTGCGTGATACCCAGAATGGCGAGCTGATGCTGCCCAATGGCGAGACCGGCTTCTATCAGTACATCGACGAACAGGGTCAGTTTGTCGGCAAGGGTATTGCTCCGGGCTTTGTGGTGAGCGTCGGTTGGAAGAACTTCGCGCGCATCGTCACCGATCCGGGCATCCAGTCACCCTTCCTGCAGATCTTCATCTGGACCGTGATCTTCTCAACCTGCTCCGTCGCTTTCACCTTGGCTATCGGCATGGTGCTGGCCTGTCTGGTGCAGTGGGAAGAGCTCAAGGGGCGCGGTTTCTATCGGGTCATGTTGATCCTGCCCTATGCGATCCCGGCGTTTATCTCCATTCTGGTGTTCAAGGGGTTGTTCAACCAGAACTTCGGTGAGATCAACATGTTCCTGGAAGCGGCGTTTGGCATCAAGCCGGACTGGTATACCAACCCCTTCCTGGCCAAGGTGATGATCCTGATTGTCAACACCTGGCTCGGCTACCCCTACATGATGATCCTCTGCATGGGCCTGCTCAAAGCCATTCCGGAAGATCTCTATGAAGCGTCCGCCATGGACGGTGCCGGCCCGGTACAGAACTTCTTCAAGATCACCGTGCCGCTGCTGATGAAGCCGCTGACACCGCTGTTGATTGCCTCGTTCGCCTTCAACTTCAACAACTTCGTGCTTATCCAGTTGTTGACCAACGGTGCGCCGGACATCATCGGCGCCAGCACCCCGGCTGGTACCACCGACTTGCTGGTGAGTTATACCTACCGGATTGCGTTCCAGGGATCGGGTGGTCAGGACTACGGTCTGGCCAGTGCCATCGCCACAGCTATCTTCCTCATCGTGGGTGCGCTGGCGCTGCTCAACCTGAAATTGTCCAAAGCCGACAAGCAGCTGTAAGGAGGCTTCAACATGGCAATCGTACAACCCAAATCAGTCAAATACCGGGTGTGGGTAACCCACCTGGTCATGTGGGGCTTCCTGGCGCTGATCATCTTCCCGTTGATCATGGTTATCGCCATCTCGTTCCGTAACGGTAACTTCGCGGTAGGGGAGATCATCCCCTCCAATCCGACGCTGGATCACTGGAAGCTGGCGCTGGGCATGTCCATCACCAACGCCGACGGCAGCATCACGCCGCCGCCGTTCCCGGTGCTGACCTGGTTGTGGAACTCCATCAAGATCGCCGGCATCACTGCCCTGATGATCGTGACGCTCTCCACCACCTGTGCTTACGCCTTTGCCCGCCTGCGTTTTCGTGGCAAGTCCACCATCCTGCAGGGCATGCTGATTTTCCAGATGTTCCCGGCGGTGTTGGCGCTGGTAGCCATCTACGCGCTCTTTAACAAGATTGGTGACTACATCCCTTGGCTCGGTCTCAACACCCACGGTGGCCTGATCCTAGCGTACATGGGTGGTATCGCCCTGCACGTCTGGACCATCAAGGGCTACTTCGAGACCATCGACTCCTCCCTGGAGGAGGCTGCGGCCATCGACGGTGCAACCCCGTGGCAGGCATTCCGTCTGATCCTGTTGCCCCTGTCGGTGCCCATCCTGGCGGTAGTGTTTATTCTGGCCTTTATCGGTTCCATTACCGAGGTGCCCATGGCCTCCATCCTGCTGCAGGATGTGAACAATCTGACCCTGGCGGTCGGGGCCCAGCAGTACCTCTATCCGCAGAACTATCTGTGGGGTGATTTCGCGGCGGCCGCAGTGCTCTCCGGTTTCCCCATCACAGTGGTCTTCCTGTTGGCACAGCGCTGGTTGGTTGGCGGTCTGACTGCTGGTGGTGTGAAAGGTTAAGTTTATGGCCGGGGGAGCTGACTCCCCCCGCTATCACGATTTGCAAAGATTCAAGAGCGGAGCTCGTCATGGCTGAAGTAGTACTCAACAACGTTCGCAAAAATTACGATCCGGCTGTTCACAAGGACACCCTGCGCAACATCAACCTCTCCATCAAGGAGGGCGAATTCATCGTCTTCGTCGGCCCGTCCGGCTGCGGTAAATCCACCCTGCTGCGGATGATCGCGGGTCTGGAAGACATCACCAGCGGTGAGCTGACCATCGGCGGTCGCTACATGAACGACGTGCCACCGGTAGAGCGCAACGTCGGCATGGTGTTCCAGTCCTACGCCCTTTATCCGCACATGAACATCTACGAGAACATGGCCTTTGGTCTGAAGCTCAAGAAGATGGACAAAGAGAACATCCACAAGCGGGTGATGCGCGCCGCCGAGATCCTAGGTCTTGAGCCGCTGCTGGACAGAAAGCCCAAGGCGCTCTCCGGTGGTCAGCGTCAGCGGGTCGCCATCGGTCGCTCCATCGTGCAGCAGCCGCAAGTGTTCCTGTTTGACGAACCGCTCTCCAACCTGGATGCCGCGCTGCGGGTCAAGATGCGGATCGAGATCGCCAAGCTGCACAAAGAGCTTAACTCCACCATCATCTACGTGACCCACGATCAGGTGGAAGCGATGACCCTGGCCGACAAGATTGTTGTGCTGAGCCCGCTCAAGGCCGAGGTTGCCACCAACCTGGAGCAGTTCGGCTCACCGCTGGATCTCTACCACAACCCGGACAACAAGTTCGTGGCGGGCTTTATCGGCTCTCCCAAGATGAACTTCCTGGCGGGCGAGTTGCTGGAGATTGGCGAGCAGGAGTGCTTGGTCAAGTTGACCTCTGGCGATACCGTGCGTGCCCGGGTCGATGCCCGCAGTGGCGCTGTGGGTGACAAGGTGGAGCTGGGCATTCGCCCCGAGCATCTGATGCCGCTGGATCACCCCCATGCACACAGCAAGGTGAGCGGGATCGTGCAGGTGGCCGAGCACCTGGGCGCCGAGTCATTCGTTTATATGGATGTGGATGGTCACGATTTTACCGTCAAGGCCACCTCGGATGTGGATGTGGCGACCGGTCAGACCTACAGCGTGGGTATTCCGGCCGAAGCCTGCTATCTGTTCGATGCCAAGGAGCAGGCGTTCCCCCGTACCGCCAAATATATCCGTACCTGATTTTTGTTGTGCTGGTTTTCCTTTCTTAATAATCAATGCCTTTTTGCCGGTCGTCAGACCGGCTTTTTATTGCCTGCGATTTGAACATGCAGATAGGCAAGGTAACCCGGCTCAAGCCTCGAGTTCGGCGGTAATATCGGGTACAAAGGTTTGGCTGGCCAGCGGCGGGCGCTCATACCCTTCGGTCTTGATGGGGGGGAGCTTGATAGGCTCGTAGTGGATCGCCTCGTAGGGCACCTTGCTCAGCAGATGTGCAATGCAGTTGAGGCGGGCACGGCGTTTGTCATCTGCCTCCACCACGAACCAGGGACAATCCTCGGTGTCGGTGTAGGTGAACATGTCATCCTTGGCGCGGGAGTATTCCACCCAGCGCGAGCGGGACTGCAAATCCATCGGGCTGAATTTCCAGCGCTTGATGGGGGTGTTGATCCGCTCTTTAAAGCGCTTCTCCTGCTCCTCGTCACTGACCGAGAACCAGTATTTGATCAAGGTGATGCCGGAGCGGATCAGCATCCGCTCAAACTCGGGGCAGGCGCGCAGAAACTCGCGATACTCGGCGTCGCTGCAAAATCCCATCACCCGCTCGACTCCGGCCCGGTTGTACCAGGAGCGGTCAAACAGCACCATCTCGCCAGCGGCGGGCAGGTGGGCCACATAACGCTGAAAGTACCACTGGGAGCGTTCCCGATCGGAGGGGGCGGGCAGCGCCGTGACCCGGCAGACCCGGGGGTTGAGCGGCTCGGTGATCGCCTTGATGACGCCCCCTTTACCCGCGGCGTCCCGTCCCTCGAACAGTACCACTACCTTCAATCCCTCCTGCTTGACCCACTCCTGCAGCTTGACCAGCTCCTCCTGCAGATGGGCAAGGTGGTGCTCGTAGCACTTCTTGTCCAGACGTGGCCGCTTCTTGCTCTTGTCCTTCGGCATCTTCTTCTCCTCTTTGAGTCCCTTCTTGCCGTCACTTCAGCTTGCACCAGGGAGAGTCGACTGCCAAGGGGGACGTGATACACTGCCCGCCCATCGCTGGCAACAGGAGATAACATGAAGCATTTTATGGAGATAGCGGGCCGCCGGATGGCCTATCTGGATGAAGGGCAAGGGCCGGTGCTGCTGTTTGGTCATAGCTACCTGTGGGATAGCGCCATGTGGGCGCCGCAAATCGAGGCGCTCAAAGGTAGCTATCGCTGCATCGTTCCCGAGCTGTGGGGCCACGGCGATTCCGATGCACTGCCCGAGGGTGCCTGCACCCTGGCAACCTTGGCGCGCGATCATCTGGCGCTGCTCGATGCCCTCGGGGTCGACGAGTTCGTGCTGGTGGGCCTCTCCATCGGTGGCATGTGGGGTGTGGAGCTGGCGCGCATGGTGCCAAACCGCCTCAAGGGTCTGGTGCTGATGGATAGTTTTGTCGGCCTCGAGCCGCAGATCACCTGCGAGCGCTACCTCGGCATGCTGGCGATGATCGAGCAGCTCGGCACCGTGCCGGCGCCCATCATCGAACAGGTGGCGCCGCTATTTTTTGCCAATCAGCCTGATGAGGCGCTGATGAGTGGCTTCAAGGCGCGTCTGGCCGCTTGGCCAAACGAGAAGATTGCCGCCATGGTGGCGGTGGGCCGCAGCTTTGTGACCCGCGAAGATCGCATCGAGTGGCTGGAAGAGATGACGGTGCCTGCCTTGGTGATGACCGGCTGCGAGGACAAGGCGCGCCCGGTGCTGGAGGGCTATCTGATGGCCGAGGTACTGGGTTGCCCGTTCAGGGAGATCCCGGCAGCCGGCCACATCTCGTCGCTGGAAAATCCGGCCTTCGTCAATCAGCAACTGAGCGAATTTCTGGCAGCGCTGTAAGCCTGAATGGGCAGCCTGAGTAGGCTGTACTACCAGCCTGATGGTCGTGAAAAAGGGAGCCGAGGGCTCCCTTTTGTTTGGTCGTGTCTCACGGTTCAAGACTCATAACTGTTACCAGATATAGCCCAGCGCAAAACCCGCATAGAGCTCGCCATCGTGCTGGACGATGGGGCTGTTTTTGATGTCCCGATCATACCATTCGTAGTTCATGGCAAACATGCCAATCCAGTTGGGGCTGAAGCGGTAGCTGGTGATGAGGGCCGCCATCGGGGATAGGGTGGTACCGGTATCCCAAGCGGGCCGCTGGGCAGTCGCCTCGCTCTCGGAGATGCCGCCGAAGTAGTAGTTGGCCATCTTGTCGCTGCGCAGCATCAGCCCCATCCCCGGCATGATCAGCAGGTTGTCGCGCAGGATGGGGAAGTCGGCCCACAGCAGCAGCTCCTGCCCCTTGCTGCGGCCGGTGACATCGCTGTTGGCACGAACGGTCAGCAGGGCATAGGGGGTGATGATGTTGCCACCGATCCCGCCTTCCAGCTGCCATTTTCGCTGCTCCATACCACTGAAAACGGGCGAGTCCTCGGGATCCAGATTGCCAAAACGGACCCGGCCATAGCCGTAGAGGGCCACGTTATCATCCTTGTGGAAGTAGTAGCGGGCCCGATCCCCCAGAAACATGAACTGGTCGCCAAAATAGATAAAGCCGGGGATGGCGTAGAGGCTGTTATCTTGTGCTTCATAACGGGCCTGCCCCCCGATGAGCGCCGCTCCGGCGACAAAGCCTTGTGGCACCGGACTGGTTGGGCTGTCGCTGGTGAGCAGATCCATGGCGCCCAGATCGATATCGGCACGCGCTGGGAGGGCGGCAGCGAGGAGCAGGGCCGTCAGCCCTGCCGCTCTGATTTGACGAAAAAAGGTCATGGACACTCCGTTGTCACGATTGCAGGGGAAGCCAGTTATTTTGCGGCACTGGGCATCTCTTCACGTTTTGGCCAGGCATTGATCACCGCCTTGACCAGGGTGGCGAGGGGAATGGCGAAGAAGACCCCCCAGAATCCCCACAAGCCGCCAAACACCAGTACGGCGATGATGATGGCCACCGGATGGAGGTTGACCGCTTCCGAGAAGAGCACAGGTACCAGCAGGTTGCCATCGAGGGCCTGAATGACCAGATAGGCCACCATCAGCCAGGCGAACTCGGGGGTGAGCCCCCACTGGAACAGGGCCACCATGGCGACCGGCACAGTCACCACGGCGGCGCCGATATAGGGGATCAGTACCGAGAAGCCGACCGCGACCGCCAGCAGCACCGAGTAGCGCAATCCCATCAGCGCAAAGGGGATATAAGTGGCAATCCCGACGATCAGGATCTCGATCACCTTGCCGCGGATGTAGTTGATGATCTGGTTGTTCATCTCCACCCACACCCGGTTGACCAGGGTGCGGTTGCGCGGCAGAAAGCGGCGCAGGCTGCCCATCAGTACCCGCTTGTCTTTGAGCATAAAGAAGACCATCAGCGGTACCAGAATGAGGTAGATCATGATGGCAACCACGTTGACCAGCGAGCTGAGGGAGGCGCTCACCAGATGCTCGCCGCCACTGAGGATACGCTGGCGAATATTATCGATGACGGTCTCCACCAGACTGACGTCGATGAGCTCGGGGTAGCGGTCGGGCAGGGTGCGCACATAATCCTGAGCGTGGGTCAGCATGGCGGGCGCCTCTTTGGCCAGATTGATCCCCTGACTCACCAGCGTCGGGATAAGACCCAGCAAGGAGGCCACAGCCACCGCAATAAAGAGGATCAGGATGATGCTGGTGGCCAGGGTGCGCGACAGCCCCGCTTTTTGCAGCCGGGCGACCGGCCACTCCAGCAGGTAGGCCATTACCAGTGCCACCAGCAGGGGGGCCAGCAGATCGCCAAACAGCCAGATGATGGCAAAGCAGAACACCAGCAACAGGAACAGGGTAACGGCATCGGGATCGGAAAAACGGGTCTGATACCAGCGCTTCAATACTTCTAACATGACGGCATCCTTACATCACTGGGGCTCAAGATGGTTGTTTCGCCCCGACAACCAACTGCAAAGAGAGGGTATTGTCCGGTTGTTGCTGCATCTCGACATGGTGGCCCTGACGGTGCAGATAGGCCGGAATATCCTGCCGCGAGCCCGCATCGGCCAGCCGGATGGTGACGGTTTGACCGCTTTGGGCCTTCCTTAACCAGAGCTTGAGCCGGATCAGCGGCTCGGGGCAACGCCAGGGGGTCAGGTCGAGAACTTCCATGGGGGCTCCATCAGGCAGGTGGCCGCTATTATGGCCGTGATAAGAGCGTGAAACAACGCTTGTAGCCCTTGATGGGCAAGGGTATTCTGCCGAGGCCCTTTCTGATGGAGATAGAGATAACGTGGCACGCTTTTCCCCCCTGATGGCATCGCTTCCCCTGCTGGCTTCCCTGATGGGCGCCACGTTTCATGCCGAGGCCAACAATCAGCTTCCCGACATCGGCACGGCCGGGGTGGCGGCCCTGCCCATCGAGCAGGAAGTGCGTTACGGCAACGCTTTTATGCGCTTTGCTCGTGCGGGTTTGCCGATCATCGATGATCCGGTGCTGAGCCAGTACATTGACGATCTGGGTCAGCGACTGCTGACCAACGCCGATGGGGTGCGTTTCCCGTTTACCTTCTTCCTCATCAATGATCCCAGCATCAACGCGGCCGCTTTCCTCGGCGGGCGAGTCAAGGTGCACACCGGCCTCTTCCTCTACGCCGACAGCGAGAGCGAGCTGGCCTCGGTACTGGCCCACGAAATCACCCATGTGACTCAGCGCCATATCGCCCGTTACATGGAGGCGCAGGCGAGCAGCTCTGCAGTGACCCTGGCCGGTCTGGTGGGCTCCATCGCGCTGGCGGTGATCAACCCGACTGCCGGTATCGCCGCGCTGCAGACTACGCTGGGCCTCTCCATGCAGTCGGCCATCAACTACACCCGCGACAACGAATATGAAGCGGATCGCATCGGCATGAAGACCCTCTATGATGCCGGTTTCGACCCCATGGGGATGGCCAACTTCTTCCAGAAACTGGCTGCCGAATACCGTTACGCCAGCAAGCCGCCGGAAATGCTGCTCACTCACCCGCTGCCGGAGACCCGGATCAGCGAGGCCCGCGCTCGGGCGGGCAGCTATGGCCGCCGCGACTTGCCGCCCAGCCTCGACTTCTGGCTGGCCAAGGTGCGGATTCAGGTGCGTTTTGGTACAGATACCCCGCAGGGGCTGCTGAGCTACTTCGATACCCGGATCCAGAAGGGGGATTACCCGCTCAAGGATGCCGCAATCTATGGCAAGGCGCTGGCGCTGATCCAGCTCAAGCGCACCGACGAGGCTGATACCCTGATGCAGGAGCTGGCGGCCCGTCATCCGGAAGATCTCTTTATCGTCGATGCCCAGACTGACATCGATCTGGCCAAGGGGCGCAGTGCCCAGGCCATTGCGCGCCTCGAGAAGTTCCGCAGCCGGATGCCGGACAACGAAGTGGTGGTGGTCAATCTCGGCAACGCCTACCTCGAGAGCGGCAACTACAAGAAGTCCATCGCCATCCTTGACCCCTATGCCCGTGCCCACGAGGAGAACAATCTGGCCTGGAACCTGCTGGCTGATGCCTATCGCAAGGCGGGCAGAATGACCGAGCTGCATATGGCGCGGGCCGAGATGCTCTCGCTGCGCGGGGATTATCAGGCAGCCATCGACGAACTGATCGTGGCGCGCGGTACCACTAGCGACCGGATGACCCTGGCTCGTCTGGAGGCGCGCATCACCGAGCTGGAGCGGGCCAAGAAGGATCTCGACAGCCTCAAGGGCTAACGAAACCTGGCATTGACCTATCAAACAAGGGCGCACCACGGTGCGCCCTTGTTGTTTATGGCGGTGGCGTGATGTACATGACGGTGATAGCAGCGATGGGCTAGTGACTCATGCTGCTGGCGGTCGCCTTGAGCATCTCGATCTGCTGCTGGTCGAGCTCGCCGACCAGCGTTTGCTTGAGCTTGCCCTCGCTATCAAGCAGATAGCTGGTGGGCAGGCCGCTTGGGCGAGGGAAGGGAAGCTTGGCATCTTCATTGGCAATAAGGAGGGGCACCTTGATGTGATACTGCGCAGCCAGCTTGTTCAGCTCTGCTGGGGTGGTCGGGTCGTAGTTGATGGCCACCACGGTGATCTGGCCTTCTGCCGCCAGCGCGTTGAGGCGCGGCATCTCCCGCAGGCAGGGGGCACACCAGGGGGCGAAGTAGTTGACCAGCAGCGGCTTGCCGGCAAAGTGGCGCAGGCTGACCGACTGCCCTGTTGCATCGGTAAATTCGGGGGCAGGTGTGCATGCGCCCAGCAGGCCAGCCACAATCAGCCAACAAATTCGTTTCAATTCCTTTCCACTGCCGCTTACCCTGACCATCACTTTCCCCTACAATAGCGCCGTTTCTAGTCCCATCTTGCGATTAATCAGGGAGTTACCATGAGCGAGACCCAAATCTACCACAATCCGCGCTGCTCCAAGAGTCGCGAAACCCTGGCTCTGCTGGAACAGCACGGGATCGCCCCTGATGTGGTGCTCTATCTGGAGCAGGCCCCGAGCGAAGATGAGATCCGCAACCTGCTCTCTCTGCTCGGCTTTAACGATCCGCGCCAGCTGATGCGCACCAAGGAGGATCTCTACAAGGAGCTGGGATTGGCCGATGTCAGCAGTGATGCCCTTATTAGCGCCATGCACCAGCATCCCAAGCTGATCGAGCGCCCCATTGTCATCAAGAATGGTCAGGCCCGCATTGGTCGGCCGCCGGAGCAGGTGCTGGAGATCCTCAAGTGAGCACCCGCTTTGCCCGTCTGCTGACGCTGGTCGGCTTTTTTGGTCTGCTGGGCTGGGTCATCCTCTGGCATCTGTGGCTATCACCCCATCCGGACCTCAACCCCTGGCTGCTGCCGGTGATCTGGACGGTGCCGCTGCTCTTCCCTCTCAAGGGGATAGTGCAGGGCAACCCCTACACCCACGCCTGGGGCAACTTCGTGTTGATGCCCTATTTCCTGCACGCCCTCACCCTGATCACCACGGATGAGGGGGAGCGGTGGCTGGCGGTGGTGGAGCTGGTCTTCACCACCATCGCCTTTGTCGGCACCATCTATTACGCCCGACTGCGTGGTCGCGAACTTGGCTTAAGCATTCGCAAAAAGAAAGACGAAGCCAACTGATGACAAACGCCCCGCAAGGGGCGTTTTTTATGGGGAAGCTGCTTTATCCAGAGGGATCACTGTGCCCCTTGGGCTGCCCGATATTGGGCCAGCTGCTGCTGGCTAAAGTCCATCAGCGCGGGATAGAAGCGCAGAAATCCCGCCTCGCATGTTTGCCACTGCGATTCATCGAGGAGTTGCAGCGCCTCTCCCAGTGGTACCGGGCGGCGCAGTCGGCGACCGATGCCATTCAGCGCTTGCCCCAGCCCCTCCCTGTGGCGGTAGGAGGCGAGCCAGTTCTGCTCGGCCATCCGTTTGAGGGGGAGTGGCAGTCCGTCCGGCAGGCGTGGGTGATCGGCCAATAGCTGGTCATAACTGCGTTGCAGGAAGCGGGGCAGGGGTTCGGTACTGACCAGCTCCCAGTGCTGGCTCAGCCAGTGGTCGTAGATCATATCCACCACTATGCCGCCAAAGCGGCGCCAGGGAGCCTCGAAACAGGCGACGGCCGCCTTGTGCTCGGGGTGGCTGTCGGTGAAGGCATCAATTTTGCGGTGCAGCCAGATCCCCTCATCGAAGTGGGCGGCAAGCCCCGTGGGCAGCGTGCCTTTGACGAAATCGCCGAGCAGATTGCCGGTGAGGGAGCTTCGGGTGTGGGCAGCCAGATGGAGATGGGCCAGAAAATTCATCGGTCGCTGTGGGTCTGTTATGGGATGGCAAGGTGCTTCGAGCCTAACGGATCCCGCCCGCCTTGACCATGTCGGGATTTTGCTACTGCCTGGCGGCTGCCTCTTGCCGGGCAAAATTCGGGCGTGCTAAGGTGATTCCATCTTTGTCACAGGACGCGACAAACCACCATGATGCGCAAAGCCAGAGGCTTTTTTCTGGCCTTCTACTTCAAGCCTTTCTATCTCTCCGAGTGGTTCGACGAATAGATCGAACCTCTGGAGCAGTTCACTGACGCCCGCTCGGGCGTGATCTCGCTCATCCAGATTTTGCCGCTTTTGGTCATCGCATGCATTCGCCTGCGGTGCATTGTCCGCGCTTGTGCGCTTTTTATGTAATGGAGTACACATGATGAAGATCAGACTGACCCTCTCAGCCCTGTTTGTTGCCAGCCTGCTGGCCACCCCCGCCATGGCCAAGGAGTGGAAAACCGTGCGTTTCGGGGTGGAGGGGGCCTACCCGCCCTTCTCCTGGACCGATGCGTCGGGCGAGATCAAGGGGTTTGATATCGATCTCGCCAACGCCCTTTGTAAGCAGATGGCGGTCAAGTGCGAGCTGGTGGCGCAGGATTGGGACGGCATGATCCCGGCCCTGCTGTCGCGCAAATACGACGCCATCATCGCCGCCATGTCGATCACCGACGAGCGGCGCCAGAAGGTCGATTTCACCGAGAAATATGCCCATATTCCCAATCGCTTTGTGGCGGCCAAGGGAACCGAGCTGACGCTGACCTCGGAAGGCATGGCGGGCAAGCGCATCGGGGTGCAGCGTGCCACCACCCACGACAAGTACCTGACCGACAATTTTGGCTCGAATGTCACCATCGTCCGCTACGGCAATGCCGATGAGGCCTATCTCGATCTGAAAGCGGGTCGGGTGCTGGCCCTGCTGGCCGATGCCTCTGCCATCGAGCAGGGGCTGCTTGGCAAAGAGGGGGGCGACAAGTTCGACTATGTGGGGCCCGCCCTGACCGATCGCCAGTGGTTTGGTGATGGTATGGGGATCGCCGTGCGCAAGAGCGATAAGGAGCTCAAGGGCAAGCTGGACGAGGCGATCAAGGCCCTGCGTGCCAATGGTACCTATCAGCAGATCAACCAGAAGTACTTCAAGTACGATATATATGGTGGTTGACGGGGGGAGGGAGCTTGCTCCCTCTCTTTTCATTGGGCAAGCGACAATCGTGCAAGGAGGATCGCCATGTTGACCCTGATCGAGGGAGCCGAGATCTTCAGCCCCACCCACCTTGGCCAGCAGGATCTGCTGGTGGCCGATGGCCGTATCGCCTGGATGGGCAAGGGGTTGACGGTGCCCGCCGACTGGCCGCTGCATCGGGTCGATGGTCGTGGCCGCTATCTGGTGCCCGGGCTGGTGGATCCGCTGGCCCATATCACGGGGGGCGGTGGTGAGGGGGGCTTTGCTTTTCGCACCCCTGAACTCGCGGCCAGCGAGGCGCTTATGGCCGGTGTCACTACCCTGGTGGCGGCGCTTGGCACAGACAGCCTGACCCGCTCCCCCGCGCAGGTGCTCGGCAAGGTGCGCGAGTTTCGCGCCGCCGGGGTGAGCGCCTTTATGTATACCGGCTCCTACCATCTGCCTGTCAAAACTCTGACCGGTACGGTGGAGTCGGACATCATCCTGATCCCCGAGGTATTGGGGGTGGGGGAGGTGGCCATCAGTGACCACAGATCCAGTGCGCCGACCCACGACGAGCTGGCCAGGCTTGCCAGCGAGGCGCGGGTGGCAGGGCTGCTTGCGGGCAAGAGCGGGGTCAGCTTCTTCCATGTCGGGGATGGCAAGGGGGCACTGGCGCCCCTGCGGGCCCTGCGCGATGAGACCGACATTCCGCTGCGCCAACTCTATCCCACTCACTGCAACCGCAACCCCTGGCTCTTTGCCGAGGCCATCGAGTGGGGCAAGGCGGGAGGTTGGGTCGACCTCACCACCTCGAGCTTTCCCGATCTGCTGGAGGATGGCGAGCGGCTTGCCGCCGATGCGCTCCTCGAGCTGTTGGCCGCCAGTGTGCCTGCCGAGCGCATCACCTTCAGTTCGGATGCCAACGCCAGCCTGCCGCGCTTTGATGGCGAAGGGCGGCTAATCGAAATGCGCTGTGGCCAGATTGCCAGCCTGTGGCAGCAGTGCGTGCGCGCGACCCGGCTCGGTGTCTCGCTGGAGAGGGCGTTGGCCGTGGTGACAAGCAATCCGGCGCAGGCGCTGGGGCTCTGCAGCAAGGGCCGTATCGGGGTCGGGCAGGATGCGGATCTGCTGCTGGTGCACGACCGGACGTTTGCTATCGAAAGGGTGATGAGTGGCGGCCTGTGGCGCGAATAAGGCTGCGGGTAATATCGCAGCCAGTGCGAGTGCGTGGTGGCTCCAAACAGCAAAAGCCCGACAACAAGGTCGGGCTTTTTTATCTGCAATGTGGAAATCAGGCTTAGAGCGCCAGAAACCCAAGGATCAGGATGGGGCCGAGCAGGCTCAGGATAAAGCCGGAGACAATGGCCACCGGCACCACCTGAATGCCCCCTGATTTCTGGATAACCGGCAAGGTGAAGTCAAGCGCCGTGGCGCCGCCATAGCCAATGGCGGCAGAGGGGTGATGGCGCATCAGCACCGGGATGATCAGAATGGCGATAAGCTCACGCCCAAGATCGTTGATAAAGGCAGCAGAACCGAGCACCGGCCCCAGTTTGTCGGCCACCAGAATGCCGGAGAGCGAATACCAGCCGAAGCTCGAGCTCATCGCCAGACCATGGGTAAAGGGCATACCCAGCAACTGGGCCGCCAGCAGGCTGCCCAGCCAGCTGCTGAGGATGACGGTGGCGGCTATCTTCATCCCCCAGGGGTTGAGCAGGATCTGGCGCAGCCGCATGCCGGAGTTGCGCATCTGCACCCCGATGAGAAACAGCAGCAGCATCAGGGCCCACTCACTCCACTTGTCGATGGGCAGTGCGCGCAGATCCACCAGTAGACCCAGCAGCACGCCGCCGAGCACCACAAAGCAGAGCTGCAGGGATTCCCACAACAGGTGCAGCTTGCCCGGCATCTTGGCATCGCTCGCCTCGTGGGTCGGCGGCGTGCGCTTGTCGAGCCACCAGAGGGCCAGCAGGTTGCAGAGCGTGATCGCGGTGAGCATCACCCCGGCGACCTTGAAGATCACCGCTAGATTGCTGCCCAGGTTCTCCACATAGGCAAGCCCGAGCCCCATCAGAAATAGAATGAGGTAGACCATCTTGCCCAGACTCTGGTTGACCAGCTTGATCAGCCGGGCAGAGGAGAGGGGAATCAGATAGCCGATTGCCAGTGGCAACAGGATCAGCAACACATTGAGCAGCATCGAGGCCTCGATCACAAAAACTGATAAAAACACCACCTTATCATTACTTATTGGCTCTGTGTCACATATCTCTCGCTTTCATGGCCAAAAACAGCCCTTTTAGGGGCGGATTGTTACTTTTTTGCCACAACCTCTCTGTTTGAAAAGGTTCTGTGCGAGCCCGAGTGCACCAATGAAATCAAGTTGATCCAATCGGGGTGCCGATATTTCGCTCGGCAAGGGGGTGCATAAAGCCATTTTGGTGCCGGTTTGGCATACATCACGCTTTTCTCTTGCCACTGATATGATTGGGGTATAAAAAGGCGGTATCGGAACAGCCATTGAAACGGCTGTTTATGCAAACAAAGTGCTGAAAAATACGCAAAGAGCGAATAAAAATAGAGCGAATCCTCTGAAGACCCTCGTTCTGTATTGTTTTTTCACTATCCGGGTGATATTTTCGCTGAAGGTTGCCATCGGTTAACTTTTTGTTAAATGGACGATGGTTGAGTCACGCCCCTGCGGCGTCTAGGGACAGACAAGGTTGTAATGGATGAGCGACGTTGCCGCACTGGAAGTACGTGATCTGCACAAATATTTTGGCACCCACGAAGTGCTCAAGGGCATCGACATGACCGCCCACAAGGGGGATGTGATCTCCCTTATCGGCTCCTCCGGCTCGGGGAAGTCGACCTTTCTTCGCTGTATCAATCTGCTTGAAACCCCCTCATCCGGCACCGTCTCGCTCCATGGCGAGTTGATCCGGATGAAAACCAGCCGCGCCGGCGAGCGGTTGCCCGAGGATATGCGTCAGGTGGAGCGGATCCGCAGCCGACTGGCCATGGTGTTTCAAAGTTTCAATCTCTGGTCACACATGACCATCATGCAGAACATCATCGAAGTGCCGATCCAGGTGCTCAAGGTGCCTCGCGCCGAAGCACTGGCCAAGGCAGAGCAACTGCTCAACCGGGTTGGACTCTGGGAGCGGCGCGACTACTATCCCGGTCACCTCTCCGGTGGTCAGCAGCAGCGGGCCGCCATTGCCCGTGCGCTGGCGGTAGAGCCCGAGGTGATGCTGTTTGACGAACCCACCTCGGCGCTGGATCCCGAGCTGGTGGGAGAAGTACTTGGCCTGATGCGCGAGCTGGCCGAAGAGGGACGCACCATGCTGGTGGTGACCCACGAGATGTCGTTTGCCCGGGATGTATCGAACAAGGTGATGTTTCTGCATCAGGGGCGGGTGGAAGAGGAGGGCAACCCCAAGGAGATTTTCGCCCATCCCAAATCCGAGCGGTTCAAGCAATTCATCTCCTCCATCTACTGATGGCGGGATGCCTGGTTACCCAATCAACTGTTTTATCAAGGAGAGATACATGAACAAGCTGATGCTGGCGACAGCCGTAGTCACTGCCCTCGCGTCCGGTAGCCTGATGGCCAAGGAGTGGAAAGAGGTCCGGATCGGGGTTGAGGGTGCCTATCCCCCCTTCTCCTGGACCGAGCCCAGTGGCGAGGTGAAAGGCTTTGATATCGACATCGCCAACGCCCTGTGCGAAGAGATGAAAGTGAAGTGCACCCTGGTCAAGCAGGACTGGGACGGCATCATTCCGGCGCTGCTGTCACGCAAGTTTGACGCCATTATCGCCACCATGGACATCACCGAAGAGCGCAAGAAGAAGGTGGACTTCACCCAGAAGTACCAGCACATTCCGGCCCGCTTTGCCGCCAAGAAGGGCACTGATGTGCAGCTCGACAAAGCCTTTATGGAAGGCAAGTCCGTCGCGGTGCAGCGTGCGACCTCCATGGATACCTTTATTACCGACAACTTCCCCAACGCCACCATCAAGCGTTACGGTACGGCCGATGAAGCCTATCTCGATCTGAAATCCGGTCGTGTGGACTATGTGCTGGCCGACTCTGCCGCCATCACCGACGGTCTGCTGAAGAAAGAGGGGGGTGATGCCTTTGAATTCGTCGGCCCTAAACTGACCGATCCCAAGTGGTTTGGCGAGGGTGCCGGTATTGCGGTGCGCAAGGCTGACAAGGATCTGAAAGAGAAATTCAACGCCGCCATTCTGGCGCTGCGTGCCAACGGCAAGTACAAGGAAATCAACGACAAGTACTTCGAGTTCGACGTTTACGGAGAGTAAAACAAAGAGACGTTTACGGCGAGTAAGTCCAAAAACGTCTACGGCAAGTAACGACAGGTTGATCCCGTCAGTAGTCATCGGGCCCGTCACCTCCCTGAGGGAGTTTACGGGCCCGCATTGATTGCAATGGAGCTGCACATATTTCATTCGGACTGCTATGGAGCCTTCTGGTTAGCAGGTGCGTGAAGATTCAGTGGCGATGGAGCTGCATATGTTTGATTTGAAAGGATACGAAGCCTCGCTGCTGGAGGGCGCCTGGGTCACCCTGGAAGTGGCGCTGGCCTCCCTGCTGCTGGCGTTGCTGCTGGGGATGCTGGGGGCGCTGGCCAAACTCTCTCCCTACAAGTGGGCCAGGGCCATCGCCACCGGCTACACCACCATCATTCGCGGCATCCCCGATCTGGTGCTGATGATGCTGCTCTTCTTTGGCGGCCAGGTGCTGATCAACGGTATCTGCACCTGGGTCAACGAGACTTACAACAGCTGGTTACTGGAGAGTAATCCCAATCAGGAGTGGGTCTCCCTGCTTCCGGACTATATCGACATCAGCCCCTTTGTGGCCGGTGTCGCGACCATAGGCTTTATCTTCGGCGCCTACATGACCGAGACCTTTCGCGGCGCCATTCTGGCGGTGGACAAAGGTGAGCTGGAGGCCGCACGGGCCTTTGGCATGCGGGCAACCCAGGTGTTTGTGCGGATCCTCTTCCCCCAGATGATGCGCCACGCTCTGCCGGGGTTTGGCAACAACTGGCTGGTGCTGCTGAAAACCACCGCGCTGGTCTCCATCATCGGCCTCGATGACATGGTGCGCAAAGCCTCGCTAGCGGCGGGCTCGACCCAGCAACCCTTCACCTTCTACATGGCGGTGGCGTTAATTTTCCTGATCTTCACCGCAGTCTCCACCTCGGCGCTCAAGTGGGCCGAGCGTCACTATGCCATCAAGACGAGGTAAGCCATGGATTTCTCAATCATTCTCAAAGAGTGGCCCACCTACTGGGAGGGGCTCTATACCACCGTCTGGCTGGTGGCCCTCTCTCTGATCCTTGGGTTGATGCTGGCGGTGCCCATGGGCATCCTGCGCAACAGCCGCAACTGGCTGATCAAGGGGCCGATCTGGGCCTATATCTACTTCTTTCGCGGCACCCCGCTGCTGGTGCAGCTCTTTATCATCTACTACGGCGCCGCCCAGTGGGAGTGGCTGAAGAACAGTGCCGCCTGGTCGCTCTTCTCCGAAGCCTGGTTCTGTGCGCTGCTGGCCTTTACCCTCAATACCGCCGCCTATACCGCCGAGATCGTGCGCGGGGCGGTACACAATATGCCGCGTGGCCAGATTGAGGCAGCCAACGCCTTTGGCATGACCCGCTGGCAGACCCTGACCCGGATCATTTTGCCCAACTCGTTTCGTCGGGCACTGCCAGCTTACAGCAACGAGGTGATCTTCATGCTGCAGGGCTCGGCGGTGGCGGGCATCATCACCATCGTCGATCTGACCGGCGCGGCGCGGATCATCAACTCCCGCTACTACAGTCCGTTCGAGGCGTTTTTGACCGCAGGGCTGCTCTATATGCTGCTCACCTTTGTCATCGTCTGGCTGTTCAAGAAGTGGGAAGCGCGCTGGCACGCCCACCTGCGCCCGCGCAATGTGTAAGGTGTGATCTGCCAAGATGGCCGAAAATGGCCCCGCCTGTTGCAGGCGGGGTCATTTTTTATCTTTATGCTCCGCCCGTCCGGTTTGCCAAATGGCGGACGAGCAGGGAGAATGCAGCACTCCCGAGCGCCGCCAACTGTTGGCTGCGTGCTTTATCCCCCAGTTCCCGAGGTTTTATGTACCGGATATTGTTTGAGCATCCCGCTTTCCTGGTTATCGACAAGCAGCCCGGCATCGGCATGCATGACGAGAAGGGCGACTGGGAGTCGGTCAATCCGGGACTGGTCAATCGCGTGAAGGCCGATACCGGGCTCACCCTCTATCCGGTGCACCGGCTCGACAAGATGACCTCCGGCCTGGTGCTGCTGGCCCGCACCACAGAGGCGAACCGTGAGCTGAGCATGGCTTTTGCGGCCCGTGAGGTGAGCAAGCAGTATCTGGCGCTCTCCGATCGTAAACCGAAGAAGAAGCAGGGCTGGGTGAAGGGGGATATGCAAAAGGGGCGTGGCGGCAGCTGGATGCTGGTGCGCACGCTGGAAAACCCCGCCATCAGCTGGTTCGATTCGGTGTCGGTGCGCGAGGGGCTGCGGCTCTATCGCATCAAGCCTCAGACCGGCAAAACCCACCAGATCCGGGTTGCCCTCAAAAGCATCGGCGCCCCCATTCTCGGGGATGAGCGCTATGGCGGCACGCCAGCCGATCGCGGCTATCTGCACGCCTGGCGACTGAGTTTTACGCTGGCGGGCGATCCATTCGATTTTGTCTGCCCGCCCGATGTGGGGAGTGAATTTGTCACCCCCGAGCTCATGGCCGCCATCGCAGCCCTTGCGCCCTGATGCTGATGCGCCCAGCGTCTGACGCCATTATCCATTCAGCGAAAGAGCGTGATCCTGACGGGGGCACTCCGCGCTGGATCCTGGCCGACTTTGACGACACCCTGGCTCCCGGCGACAGCCACGCCGGTCTGCTGCGCTATATCCTGCGCCGCCGGATCTGGCCGCTGTTGCTGTTGCCGGTGATTGCGCTGGGTGGTTTGGTCTATTTGTTGCCAAGTCAGCTGCTACCCAGCCAGCGGCGGCGCGGTATCTCCCTTATCTGGTGGGCCATCACGTTGGGGCTTTCCCCTTTGGGCTGGCGCAAGCTGGTGCGTGCCTACTGCCGCACCAGGCCGGGGTTGTATCGCCAAGCTCGCGAATTGCTGCAACACGAGGGGGCGCGCTGCTGGGTGATCTCCGCCAGTCCCTGCGCGCTGGTGCGAGCCCAGCTCTATCAGCAACTGCCCGGCCAGTTGCCCCACCGGATCATTGGCTCGCAGATGCACTACCGTTTTGGCGGCCTGATGCCGCGCTTCTACTGCCACGGTCAGCACAAGCTGCTGCCGGAGATCTGCGCCCTCGATGCCGAGCTGGCCTTGAGCGACAGCCTGCACGATCTTCCGCTGCTGGGGTTGGGGAAAGAGGCGTGGTTGATCAATCCGACACCTGTGCGACTGCAAAAGGCCCGGGCCTGCTTGCCCCATCTGATGGTCAAAAACTGGCAACTGTAAGGCAAAGCTGACAGCCATGCGGGTCGTCACCGTTTGATCCGCAAGGCTGCAGCTTGAATGTCACAATCCATTTACATTCTTTGCTGCCAGCTGCGAAAAACTATCTGCAACCCGCCTCTTTTCTTCCTGCTGCCCCCTGCTTCTAATGAAACAAGTTGTTAACACTTGCCGCGCCGCTGGGTGTCGCAATCCGTTTTAACCGAATCAAGAGCAAGGAGCGCCCTATGAATGCCACCTCTTCCGCCACCCATACCATCAATCCGTTAGGCACAGACGGTTTCGAGTTTGTCGAGTACACAGCCCCCGATGCCAAGGGGATTGCCGCCCTCAAGAGCCTGTTTGTTTCGCTCGGGTTTGCCGAGGTCGCCAAGCACAAACACAAGCAGTGCTGGCTCTACCGGCAGGGGGATATCAACTTTGTGGTCAATGCCGAGCCTCACTCCCAGGCGGAGCAGTTTGCCAGCCTGCACGGGCCGAGCGTTTGCGGCATGGCATTTCGGGTGAGTGATGCGGGCAAGGCCCAGCAGTTCGCCATCGCCAAGGGGGCCAAGCCCTTTGTCGGCAAGATTGGCCCGATGGAGCTCAATATTCCTGCCATCTACGGTATCGGCGAGAGCACGCTCTCCTTTGTTGACCGCTATGGCGACAAGGGCTCCATCTATGACGTGGATTTTGTCTTCTACCCTGACTGGCAGTCCCGGATGGCAGAGGTAGATGCCGGTCTTATGGAGATCGATCACCTGACCCATAACGTGCATCGCGGCAATATGGATGTCTGGTCCAACTTCTATGAGCGGATTGGCAACTTTCGCGAAATTCGCTACTTCGATATCGAGGGCAAGCTGACCGGGCTGCACTCTCGCGCCATGACTGCCCCCTGCGGCAAGATCCGTATCCCCATCAACGAGTCGGCGGATGACAAGTCCCAGATTGAGGAGTACCTGCGCCAGTACAAGGGGGAGGGGATCCAGCACATCGCCATGGCCTCCAGCGATATCTACCACACCATCCGCACCCTGCGCAGCCGTGGTACCGGCTTTATGCCGACGCCCGATACCTACTACGAGAAGGTGAACAGCCGGGTTGAGGGGCATCAGGAGGATCTGGCGGCCCTCAAAGAGCTGCGCATCCTCATCGACGGCTCCCCCACCAAGGATGGCATCCTGCTGCAGATCTTCACCGATACCGTGATAGGCCCGGTCTTCTTCGAGATCATCCAGCGCAAGGGCAACGAAGGGTTTGGCGAGGGCAATTTCAAGGCACTGTTTGAATCGATCGAGCTGGACCAGATCCGCCGCGGCGTGCTGGATGGCGCCGAGGATGAGAAGGGTGCCCGCAAAGAGGGAGCGAGCGATGCGTAACTGGATTAACTTCCCCCATCGGGAGGGGACCCACTCCCGGCAGGCCCATGCCGACCTGCCGGAACAGGCCATCTATGAGCGCGAGCTGGGGCGCAGCGGCTTTTTCGGCCCCGCCACCCACATGCACCACAAGCATGCCCCCACCGACTGGAGCAGTTGGGAGGGGCCGTTGCGGCCACGGCTGTTTGACCTCAATGCCCTGCAGGAGGAGGTGAGTTCCCTCTCCCCCTGGGTGGCCCCCGACATTCTTAGCAACCCCCATTGCCGCTATCGCATCTGGCGGCTCTCCGAGGCGATGCCGTTTCTGGTGCGCAACGCCGACGGCGACGAGCTGCTCTTTATCCACGAAGGGAGCGGCGAGTTCTTCTGTGACTACGGCCACCTGACTCTTCGCGATGGTGACTACGTGGTGATCCCCCGTGGCACCATGTGGCGCATCGAGCCGACAGCGCCCCTGTTCATCCTGATGATCGAGGCGACCAACGACAGCTACCAGTTGCCGGACAAGGGGCTGGTGGGCAATCACGCCATCTTTGACCCGGCGGCGCTGGATGTGCCTGCCATCAATGAACGCTTTTTGGCCCAGCAGGATGAGAATCCCTGGTCGCTGCAGGTCAAACGCCACGATCAGGTGTCGGTCATCACCTGGCCCTTCAACCCGCTGGATGCGCAAGGTTGGCACGGGGACTTGTGCGTGGTGCGCCTCAACTGGCGGGATATCCGCCCGCTGATGAGCCATCGCTACCATCTGCCGCCGTCGGCTCATTCGACCTTTGTGGCGAGCCGCTTCGTGATCTGTACCTTCGTGCCGCGCCCCATCGAGAGCGATCCCGGCGCCCTCAAGGTGCCCTTCTATCACAGCAATGACGATTACGACGAGGTGCTCTTCTACCACGCCGGGGATTTCTTTAGCCGGGACAATATCGAGCGGGGCATGGTCACCTTCCATCCTGCCGGTTTCACCCACGGCCCCCATCCCAAGGCGTTTGCGGCAGGGCAGGCCTATGCCAAGAAGTTCACCGACGAGGTGGCTGTGATGCTCGATACCCGCGATGCGCTGAACGTCGGCAGCCTCTGTGAAGGGATCGAGAACACCCGGTATGTCTCCAGCTGGCAGCGCCCGGACGCAGCTGCCGGCAAATAAGGAATCGCTTATGAAATTGGCAACATTGAACAATGGCAAGCGCGATGGCGCTTTGGTGGTAGTGAGCCGGGATCTGACCCGGGCGGTGCGGGTGAGCGAGATTGCCCCAACTTTGCAGGCCGCCCTCGATGAGTGGGCCGAGGTTGCCCCTAGGCTGGAGGCTGTCTATCAGCAGCTTAACGAGGGCCGCGTGGCCGAGGCGTTCCCCTTTGACGAATCGTCTTGCCTCTCTCCCTTGCCGCGTGCCTACCAGTGGGCCGATGGCAGCGCCTACGTCAACCATGTGGAGCTGGTGCGCAAGGCACGCGGTGCCGAGATGCCGGAAAGCTTCTGGCACGATCCGTTGATGTATCAGGGGGGCTCCGACAGCTTTTTGGCTCCCCGTGGGCCGATTGTGATGGGATCGGAGGAGTGGGGGGGCGATTTCGAGTCGGAGGTAGCCATCATCACCGACGATGTGCCGATGGGGGTGAGCTCGCAGGGGGCTGCCAGCCACGTCAAATTGCTGATGCTGGTCAACGACGTGAGCCTGCGCAACCTCATTCCGGGGGAGCTGGCCAAGGGCTTTGGCTTCTTCCAGTCCAAACCGTCCAGCGCCTTCTCGCCGGTGGCCATCACTCCGGATGAGCTCGGCGATGACTGGCGTGATGGCAAAGTGCATCTGCCGCTTCTGACTCACCTCAACGGTGCCCTGTTTGGTGCGCCAGAAGCCGGGGTGGATATGACCTTCAGCTTCTTCGAACTGATTGCCCACGCCGCCAAGACCAGACCACTAGGGGCAGGCTGCATCATTGGCTCGGGCACCGTCTCCAACTACGATCGCAGCGCCGGTTCCTCCTGCATCGCCGAGCGGCGCATGCTGGAAATTCTTGATTGTGATCAAGCTATAACCCCCTATTTGCAGTTTGGTGATAGAGTGTCGATCGCGATGGAAGATCGCTCTGGCCAAAACCTGTTTGGCACCATCTCTCAACAGGTGGTGCCCGCGAGCGGTCAGGGAGGTTGATGACCAGCGCCGGTTGGCGGCAAGGATATTCGGGATATTTCCGGATCACGACGAGCCCTCAACCGGTGCCGGATACACAAGGAGGCAGGTGGCGAGCACCTGCCGGGCTTCGGGCCCAGATAAGATGCAGGGACAGATTATGTTGCAGTTGTTTGGCTATTGGCGTTCGTCGGCAAGTTTTCGGGTGCGGATCGTGTTGCAGCTCAAGGGGCTCGCCTACGAGCAGCATCCCATCAATTTGCGGCAAGGCGAGCAGAGCGAGAAGGCCTATCGCCGGATCAACCCGCAAGGGCTGGTGCCGTTTCTGGTGGATGGCGATGTGCAGATCGGTCAGTCGGTCGCCATCATGGAGTACCTTGACGAGACCTATCCAGCCTACTCCCTGATGCCCTCTTCCCCCGACGCGCGGGCCCGAGTGCGCCAGATCGTCAACATGATCGCCTGCGATATTCACCCGCTCAACAATCTGCGGGTGCTCAACTATCTGGAAGAGCACTTCAGGGCCAACAACGAGCAGGAGGCTCGCTGGTATCGCCACTGGATTGACGAGACCTTCACCGCCCTCGAACAGCTGTTGATGACCACCGCCGGTGTCTACTGCGTCGGCAACGAAGTGACCCTGGCTGACTGCATGCTGGTGCCCCAGGTCTACAACGCTCGCCGCTACGACATGACGCTGGAAGCGTATCCGACCATCAACCGCATCGTCGCCAACTGCGAACAGTTGCAAGCCTTTATCAAGGCCGCCCCCGCCAACCAGCCGGATGCGCAGTGACAACCTGACTTAACGAAAATCGCGGGATGGCATCAACACGCCATCCCGTGCGCTATACCCGTCATCTCTTTATTTCCCCTGAGTACCTCGTGTTGACGGCTGAATGTCGTCAAGGATCCTGCACCTGTCACACTTATCAATATTTTGCATCGATTGAGTCTTTTCCTCTGGTGTTTTGGGCTGCTGGTCACACCCAAACCCGTTGATTGGGCCTAGTATCGCCACGCCAGCGGAACAGGCGAAAGGGGAGCAGCCCTATCAGGGGGCCTTGGCTCTCTCTACTTTCCACGGTTTACCCACGCTGCTTTTTTTCGTGTTTACGGTTTGATGGCCCGCACCGTCCGGCCCGTGTCACCGCGCAGATCTCTTGTGACAGCGGCCGGTTGACTGGCGAGCCACCGTTTATTTGCAACCACTCTGTGCAACAAGGAGATCTCATGCATTCCTTCAAAAAGTGCGTCGTCGCACTCTCCATCAATCTTGCCCTCTTCTCGTCGGCGTTCGCCTGTACCACCTTGCTGGTTGGCAGTGAGGCCAGCGTCGATGGATCCATGATGGTGGCCCGCAGCGCCGACAGCGATGCCCTGAAAGCCCAGCATTTCGTGATCCATCCGGCCAAGCAGGGGCAAAGCGGTATGCACAGTTCCAAGGCCCACAACGGCGCCAATGATTTCAGCTACCCCTTGCCGAAAAACTCCCTGCGCTATACCACGGTGCCAAACTGGAAGACCCAACTGCACGGTGCCACCGGGTTCAATGAGAAGGGAGTAGGGGTGAGCGGCACCGAGTCTATTTTTGCCTCACCCGAAGCGCTCGCCTTTGACCCCTATGTGGAAGACAAGGGGATCACCGAGGATGATATTCCCGATGTGCTGCTCTCCCGCTCTACGTCGGCCCGCGAGGCGATCGCCTTGCTTGGCAACATCATCGAAACCATTGGTGCGGGAGAGGGATTTGGCGTCGCCGTGGTGGATGATAACGAGCTCTGGTATCTGGAGACTGCCACCGGCCACCACTGGATGGCGCAGCGTCTGCCGAAAAATCACTACTTTGCCACCGGCAATCAGGGCCGCCTGCAGCAGTACGGTCCGGCCAGTGCCGACATGATGGGCTCGAAGAATCTGATCGAATTTGCCACCGAGAAGGGGCTCTACCATCCGCAAAAGGATGGGGCGTTCAACTTCTCGAAAGCCTATACCCGTGATGACGAGCGGGATCGCACCTATAACGATCCGCGGGTCTGGACCATCCAGCAGATGTTCAACCCCTCGCTCAAGCAGGCGGTGAATGCCGGTCGCCAGTTCCCGGTCACCCTCTCCCCCGAGAAGAAGATGACGCTGGAGGAGGTCAAGGCGGTGCTGCGCAATCACTATGACGGCACCGAGCACGATCCCTACAGCAAGGGGTTGAACGGTCAGGAGCCGTGGCGCCCCGTTAGCGTGTTCCGCACCTACGAGTCCCATGTGATGCAGGTACGCCCCTGGATGCCGCGCGAGGTGGGGGAGGTGACCTATGTGGGCCTCGGCATGGCGGACTTGACCGCCTTCGTTCCCTACTACAGCGGTCTGGAAGCCTATCCGGCGCACTATGCCATGGGCAGCGACAAGGCTGACAGCGACTCCATCTACTGGAAATATCGCAAGCTGCAGACCCTGGTGATGACCGATTACCCCAAATTGGCACCCATAGTGAAGCAGGCGTACCAGAGCTGGGAGGCGAAGATCGCCAAAGAGCAGAAAGAGATGGAAGCTAGCTATCTGAAAACGGTCAAAACCGACAAGGCCGCCGCCCACAGCATGCTCAACGACTTCAATCTGCGAGTGATGAAGGAGGCCGAAACGCTGACCGAAGATCTCACCAACCAGATCTTCACGGTGCGCACCCAGGATATTCAGGCCGATATCTTCTTCGCCAACAAGGCGAAAAAGGACTGATTGCCCCCATGATGTGGTAAGGCGGCAGAGCGTGTCGTCATCCATGTCTTGAGTATGGTGATCTTCTCACTGTCACCTTTGTTATCAGAAGACGACATAACGAAAAGCCTTCACGGGAGTGAAGGCTTTTTTGCAGAGTGTTCAGATGAGCACGACGAAGCCTGTCTGGCTAAAAACGGTACTCGATATGGAGGGTATGGCTGTCCAGCCCCGGGTTCTTGTCATACATATAGGCGTTGGACATGTGCTCATACTGATAGCCGATCAGCCAATTCTTGGTGATGGCGTAACCGAGGCCGATACCCAGAGCGAACTGCAAGGGGCCGCCGTAATCCTTGTAGCCGTGGCCGCGGGTGCCAAATTGATACTGATCGAGCCAGACCATTTCGCCGGGGATCCAGGTCACCCAGTTACCCCATTGGCATTCGATACGGGCACCGCCTCCCAGTCTTGCTGTCTCTTCATCTTCTACCTTGAGGGTACCGCCACGCACTCCCAATCCAAATTGACAGGCCGAGTCTCCCCAGCGCCAGAACATGTGGTGAAACTTGGCATCGGCGATCTTGATGTCGAGCTTTTCATTGCTGAACGCCTTGCCCAGCTGCAGGGCAAGAATATTGTCATTGGCCACGGCCCCTGCGCTGGTGAACAGTGAAACCAGCAGGCCAATCCTTGATAGAGTGTTAGCGTCCATGCCCCCTCCAATGTCGTTGAGACCCTGTGGTGCCGATTCAATCGGACACATATCAGGCATAGTCAACAGGCAATAACCCTGTCAATCACGGCCAGAAAAACTAAAAAAAACCATGTTGGCGAATAAATGGTCTATCGCTTTTATGTTCTCAATAACGGGGAAAAAATGGAGTCTGGCTGAACGTTATTTGAACAGTTTGTTATGTGTGATGTTAATGGTGGTCACTTTTCAGGCAATGGCTGAGTGGATTGATGGGGATATCAGAGAGGTTGCCGAACTCGAATAAAGTATTGCCAACCATATTTTGATTGAAACTTCAATGGATGTAACTCACAAAAAAATTAATTTCTTTTTGGAGGGGCGAGGGATAATTAAGAAATTTCTAAATTAATCTTGCTTGTCGTCAAAAATATTTACACCGTACGAATACATTTATTACCAATGCTGCTTTGAGCGTAAATCTTTTAAAAACAGAGTCTTGTGTCCCTCCTTGTCGTGTGAAGAATGCAGGTGAGTTTTTTGAGTGTTGACCCAATTGTGGCTTATTGATAGCATTCGAAAAAAATGAGAATAAGTATGATATACGTCACATTGTGACGTTCTCATGCACGGGGTGGGTGCTTACATTGCAATCAATTTCTGTCTGCTTTTTGAGCTGGCAGGCATCGTTATTTTCCCTCCTGTTTTAGTTTTACATCCATTTTGTCTGTTTTTTGTCCGGGAAGATGTCATTGCCGTGCGGTAGCTATGGCAAAAAAACAGTGTTTCGCATCAACATCGCTACATCTTTACAGCAATTGAGCAGCATTGCTCATTTTAGAGCTCATGCCTACTTCTGATGAGACTATTGCTGTTCTGTCTGAGATCCATCATATATCGTGTCTTGCTCGATTCACTCAGAACATTCTGAAATGTGTGCTGTAAATGGTAATTTTTTGAGCAAAGCCCTCTTGTTCAGACTGCCTGGTATCGCTTCGCAGTCTCGGCAGATTGTCTGTTGATGAGGAACTCAAAACCCCCTTTTGCAGTTGCAGGGCTGGGGATGAACAGCCACATGTCAGTTCGTTTTTTGGTCATGAAAGATAATGAGTCGATCGGCAATAGCGTTGCCAGACCATAAGGCGACCTGGCTTTAACAGATCAACACTTGACTCCATGGGAAATATTGACACATGAATTTTGCAACCCGGTTATTGGCCATATCGTTAGCCATACAAGTTGGTGGCTGTGCATATGAGCCAAAGCAGGTAGAAGCGTCTCGTCCTCTCGTCAACCCGTCAGTTGCTACTGAATTGTATGCCATGCCTCCCGATCTGCAGCAGGCGCTGAATACACTGCCACAAGGCGCTGCATTCAGTAGAAACAATGTTACCTATACCCTGGGGCAACGCTATGTTTCGGCTCTGGGTCTTGAGTGCGTTGAGTTGTTGTTTAACAGCATGCAAGGCCATTCGCAAAGGCGCGCGGCATGCAAGACTGAAGAACAATGGTATCTGATACCTCAACTGGAACAGACCTCTGTCAGCAACCTTCTTGCTGAGCAATAAAATGAAGGCACATGTTTTGAACAAAATGAAAATTTATCAGCTCGGCACACTTCTGTTTCTCATCAGTACATCCTGCGCAACCATGGCCATTGCCGCCCCGGATTTAGCGCAAGCAAATGGATCATCATTTGGTTACACCCTTTCAGGAAAGGCTGCTGAAAACACCGGCACCCAGCTTGGTGGTCAAGCAGCACTGAGTGGGCAGGCCAACACAAGTTCAACGACCGGGAGTTTTACTCAACAGAATCGTCAAGGGATGTTGTTACCCGGTGAGGCAGATGTACGTAAATTACTGCCCCTGGCAGAGGCTGGATTACCTCCTCCTTATGGCGCCAATCTGTTTGCCGGTGGCTATGAGACCGAACGCAGCGATGGCTTGAATGACAATTATCTGATAGCGCCAGGGGACAAGCTTAATATCTGGATCTGGGGTGCCGTCAATTTTTCAAATGTAGTGACGGTAGATAATCAGGGCAATATTTTCATCCCTGATGTCGGCCCGATAAATGTCAAGAATGTACCTGCCAGCCAGGTCAATAATCTGGTGACTAGCAGGATTGGCGATGTTTTTACAAATAATGTCAATATCTACGTCAACCTGCTGACAACAACTCCCGTGAGTGTGTTTGTCACTGGCCCGGTAATACGGCCAGGCCAGTATGCGGGTCAATCCTCTGACAGTGTGCTCTATTTTCTAAAGCGGGCTGGGGGGATCGACTCGGAGCGCGGCAGCTATCGTCAAATAAAGGTATTACGCCAGAACCAGGTCATCCAAAAAATCGATCTGTATGAATTCATGCAGCAGGGCAAAATGCCCAAGCTCTCTTTTAAAGATCAGGATGTCATCCTGGTAGAGCCACAGGGCCCGATGATAAATGTCGCGGGCAAGGTTCGTAATCCCTTCCGTTTCGAATTGACTCAGCGTAATACGCTAGGCTCGGAGCTGGTTAACTACGCACTGCCGCTTGCCAAGGTGAGTCATGTCG
The DNA here is from genome assembly GCF_049173895.1 of Aeromonas sp. 602200. Taxonomy (NCBI): domain Bacteria; kingdom Pseudomonadati; phylum Pseudomonadota; class Gammaproteobacteria; order Aeromonadales; family Aeromonadaceae; genus Aeromonas; species Aeromonas sp. 602200. The sequence goes on along the minus strand of NZ_JAAKSL010000020.1, from coordinate 14,999 downwards.
GGGTGATAGGTGACCGTCCAAGTGGTCCATTCTCCATCTATTTACCTTACAAGGATTTTGCCAGCCTCCAGCTTAAGGATGGTGACAAAGTCTTGTTCAATGATGACATGCATGCACAGGTTTATGATGTGCAGGTCGCAGGTAGCTATATGGGGCCCTCATATTTCACTGTGCGCAAGCAGACCAAGCTGCATGAGCTGCTCAACCATATTCCCATTGACCCACAGCTTGCCGATTACCAATCCATCTACCTGATGCGCAAGAGTGTCGCTGCGCGGCAAAAAGAGATGTTGGAAGAGTCGCTCAACCGGTTGGAGCGCAGTGTGTTTACTGCTCCTGCCAGCTCGGATGGTGAAGCGTCGATCCGTGCCAAAGAGGCAGAACTGGTGATGCGCTTTGTCGAAAAGGCCAGAAAAATCCAGCCTCTTGGCAAGGTGGTGGTCGCAGACAAGGGGATTGTCGCGAACATTCAGTTGGAACAGGGTGACCAGATTGTCATACCGAACAGAACGGACCTGATTCAGGTCGGTGGGGAAGTCTTGATGCCACAGGCTGTGGTCTATAACGCCAATGCGACTCTCGATGACTATGTGGCCTGGGCGGGTGGATTCACCGAGCGTGCCAATGACAAGCGGATTGCCGTGGTTCATGCCAACGGATTGGTGGAGTTTAAAGATAAGGGGAGTGTCCAGCCCGGTGATCAGATCCTGGTGTTGCCCAAGGTTGACAGCAAAACCATGCAGTCGGTCAAGGATATTACTCAAATCATCTATCAGATCGCTGTGGCTGCTAACGTAGCGATTAACTAAGCCGCTAATTTCGGCGCAAAACAGACTCGCCTTCGGCGAGTCTGTTATACGGTAGAGCGACTTCATGAATAAACCGATTCTCAATCAAACACCGCGAACATCCTTCCAAGTGTTGCGAGATGTTGTCTTTGGCTTACTTATTCGTGAGCTTAAAACCCGCTTTGGTAGTTATCGGCTAGGTTATGCCTGGGCATTACTTGATCCATTATTAATGATTAGTTTGTTCAGCGTGGTGTTTGGGATGAGAAGCCAAAGTGGCTTTGGTGGTGTCCCTGCCCAAGTTTTTATTACCGCGGGTTATCTACCGTTTATGTTTTTCAATAAGGTCGTGACTCAGCTTAAATCTGCAGTCAACGCCAACATGGGGCTATTTTGTTATAGACAAGTGACCCCTTTTGCCACCTTTGTCGCTCGTTTTATGCTAGAGGTCATGGTTGGTATGGTCGTGGGCTGTATTTTGGTATTAGGGTTATTGTGGTTTGGGTTTGATGCGATACCAGCAGACCCGCTTAAGGTGATTCTCGGCTACTTGCTACTTATGGTATTTTCATTCTCGCTGGGGATTATTTTCTGTGTCATTAGCAATTTATTTCAGGAAGCCAACAAATTCCTTGATCTATTGATGATGCCATTGATGTTTATCTCTTGTGTAATGAACCCACTGGTTGCGATACCCCCCCAATACCAACACTGGTTTTTGTGGAACCCCTTGGTTCATGCTTGTGAGTTAATCAGAAGTGGCTGGATTACAGGTTATAACAGTCCTAATGTGAGTTGGTTGTATTTCTCGAGCGTGACCCTGATTTTACTGACCTTTGCCATGAGCTGCTATCGTCTCAATCGCCGGCGATTGATTGCCAGTTAACGTGAAATGATATGATCATTCTTGATAATGTATCCAAGTATTACCCGACGAAATTTGGCCGCAACTATGTGTTGCGGGATGTAAATATTGAACTGCCGCGGGATCGTAATATCGGCATTCTGGGAGTCAATGGTGCGGGTAAATCAACCTTGTTACGCCTGTTAGGTGGCATGGATACACCTAACAAGGGGAAGGTCACTCGTCTTTGTCGAGTGTCCTGGCCACTTGCACTGGGTGGTGGATTTCAGGGAAGTATGACCGGGCGAGAGAATACCCGTTTCGTCTGCCGCATCCATGGCGTACGTGATACTCAGGTTGTGGAGGAGTGGGTAAAGGAGTTTTCCGAAATCGGTCAGCACTATGAACTGCCGATCAAAACTTACTCCAGCGGTATGAAGTCCAAGTTCTCATTTGCTGTCAGCATGGCCTTTGATTTTGATATTTATCTGACCGATGAGATCACCTCTGTGGGTGATGCTCGCTTCAAGCAAAAATGCATCGATGTCTTTAAGGAAAAACGCCAAACCGCCAGTCTTATCATGGTGTCGCACGATATGAAAAACCTTCGCCAACAGTGTGATATGGGTATTTTGTTACGAAATAGCAGACTGGAGGTATTTGACAATATCGACGATGCTATCCGTATTTATCAAAGTCTATAATAAGCACAATCAAAAATGACACAACCTATCAGAATAGAAAAAACATCACGCTTAGTGCGCAAAATACGCAAGCTTGGTAAGGAGCCGAAGCGTTTCTTTATTGACTCGAGTGGTTATAAAATTGCCCATCGTTCTTGGCAACATAGTCTGAAACTCGGCAGTTTTCTTTGGGTCGTACTCTGTTTTTCTATCGCCGTACTCTATTTTGGTTTCATGGCATCCGACCGTTATGTGAGTCGGGCAGAGTTGATGATTAAACAGGCTGACCAAATTAAAATGCTACCCGATGCACTGTCCATGTTGGGTATTGGAGGTAGCAATCATCAAGATGTATTGTTAATCCAGGATTATCTTAAGTCATGGGATATGTTAGCCAAGCTGGATAAAGAGCTTGCGCTTAAAGCACACTATCAGAGTGATGGCGCCGATTATTTCTCACGTTTACCAGAAGGGGGCAGTCGAGAGGATTTTATCGACTATTACCGTAAACATCTGACGTTACACCTTGATGAACTATCTGGCGTGTTAACCGTCGAGCTGCAGACATTTGATCCCCAATATGGTCAGCAGGTTGTGGGACTAATGCTTAAAGAGTCGGAGCGCTTTATCAACAAGTTGGGGCATCAGGTGGCTCTCGATCAACTGGCTTTTGTAGAAAAGGAAGTCGATCGGGCTTATCAACGGTTGCAAGATGAAAAAGCCAAGGTGTTGGCCTTTCAAAACAGCCATCAACTTATCAGCCCAGAGTCTACCAGTAGCGCCCGTTTGGGGGTGGTCAGCCAGATTGAAGGCGAACTGGTGCGCCAGCAGGCTGAGCTGAAACAACTACGCAGCTATATGAAGGATTCCGCTCCCGCCGTTGTCTCGGTCCAGAGCCGGGTTGATGCCTTGACCAGGCAACTTGAGCAGGAGCGTGCCAAGCTGACCGGCCAGGACAAGGACGCCATGAATGAAATCACCGCCGGCTATCTGGATGTGCAAACCCAGGCAACCTTGGCTGCAGATCTCTACAAAACCGGTCTTATCAGCCTGGAGCAAGCCAGGGTTGAAGCATATCGCAAGTTGAAGCATCTGTTGGTGATTACCCAACCGACGTTAGCTGAAGATGCCGAATATCCGCGTCGCCTCTATAACCTTGCTACCGTTGGCGTACTGCTTTGCCTCTTCTACGGCCTGATTGTGATGGGGTTGGCGACCTTGCGTGAACATCAGGATTAGAAAATGGCATTTAAACATTGATGCCGCAACTAGTTACTATGTAAGTACATCAATATAAAAGTTTATAAAATCACGTCATTGAGTAATTCTATTATTATCATACTAAAAGATGGTTTCAAGTTACTAACTTTAAATGATAGGACATAGATTTTTCAATACGATATCGCCACATAAACACTATGTAATAACCAAAATTTTTAATGGTACGGTTTTGTCGGTACTTTTCCGTGCATGCGAGAGGGAATATGGATAACCAACAAGAATATCGAGATACAACCAGTAGAACCACTACATTAGAAAAGGAATGGAATACCAATATTGACTTTATTTTGAAGCGCAATATATTTTGGGAGCCCACTTATCTCGCTCATTCTGCCTGGTTAGAACATATTCCATTTGCATTCTGGTTAGTAGATGTACTTCAACCACGAAATATTGTCGAACTCGGAACCCATGATGGAAGCTCCTATTTTTCTTTCTGCCAAGCGGTAGCTAATCTTGAATTTGATACACAATGTTTTGCGATCAATACATGGAGTGAAGAAGGAAATAATAGTGTTGATAGTGAAAAGCTGTATTCTCAGGTATCAAATTATAACCAAGACAATTATTCTAGCTTTTCAAAATTAATTATAAGCAATCCTGAAGATGCATTAGAGAATTTCGAAAAAGAGAGTATTGATCTACTGCATATCAATGGGTTATATACTGTTGACGCTATACACCATGTTTTTGAAAGTTGGTTGCCAAAACTTTCTCAAAAAGCAGTGGTTATCATACATGATACAAATACCCGAAAACGAGGGAATGGTGTTTTTCGATTCTTTAATGAACTTAAGGTGCTATATCCTCATTTCGAGTTTTCTCACGGTAATGGCCTTGGTGTGGTCGGAGTCGGTAATAAGCAGAATGTTACAATGCAAGCCTTATATGCACTTGCTTCTAAACCATCAATTCTGTTGCAAGTTAAAGAAATTTTTTCCCGCTTAGGTAAGGCTTGTAGTGATAGTCGAGCCAAGCTTGAACTCAAGCAGGAGATTGAACGACTGGTCCGTGAATATAAGGAGGCGCAGTTATATGCACAAGAGCAACACGCACTTGAGCGAGGGCATATCACCACACTGCTCAATTCACAGCATCAAGAAATCGAGGCCCTTCAGATTAAGCTTGCACAGTATCAAGAGCGAGAGAAAATGTTGGAAGCTAAACATATCGCTCTGAAGAGTTTGTATGCCGACTTGGATAATAAGCTAGCTGAAGCTAAGACACACCAAGCTCGCCTTGCACAGGAACGAGATTTGGCAGTGGATGCTCAGCGCCAACTTGAGGCCGACTATGCAGTGCTCTCACAGAAACGGGCTCAAGCACTAGAGCACAAACTTGATGCCCAACAGAGTGCATTGACAACATTGCAGGCTGATTTAGCTGCCCAAGCTCGACGACTAACAGAAGCCAAGGCTCATCAAGCACGCCTCGTCCAAGAGCGCGATATGGCGCTCCATCTTCAGCACCAATTGGAAGCCACAAATACTAAGCTCTCGCAACAACTTGCTCAAACACTCGAGCAGATCAGGAAATCTGGTCAAGCGCAAACAGTGCTGCAAGGTGAACGGGATACTTGGGTAACACAGTTCAAGCAAATTGAGCGTGATTTGGTCGATAGCCATCAGAGACTGCATGCATCAGAACAACGTCATAAAGACGAACTGACACAACTGCAACAACAAGTTTCAGCGCTGACGGATCAACGCATTGTTCTAGAAGCCAATATTGCTGAGCGTTTCAATGAGTTAGCGGCTATCACTCGCCATGCAGAGAACCTTACCCGAGAGTTAGAGAGCAAAGAGAAACAACTGGTGCAGGCCAAGGAGCGTGCTCAGCGGCTCAAGAAAAGTGTTTCTTGGAAATTGACCGCCCCTGTTCGAGCTATTGTTCGGCCCTTCAAGAAGAAAAATGAATCAAACGTCGTTGCTAAAAGTGCTATCGAGCTGATTGTCAACTCAGGATTGTTTGATGAGAGTTGGTACCGTGAGCACTACCCTGAAGTAGCAAACAGCTCACTCTCTGCCCTTGAGCACTACTTGGAGGTGGGGGCTGAACAGGGCTACAACCCGAGTCCAGTATTTGACACTAGCTGGTATATCAATACTTATCCTGATGTTGCACAGAGCGCCATCAATCCCCTTCTTCACTACATCATGCATGGGCAAGCTGAACAGCGTAACTGCCTGCCAAAAACCTGAGAAAGCGCGGAAATATCATAAAAATGACGATCCAACACTATAACGACGAGGTAATGGCTCATTTAGATGAGCACTGGTATCTACATACCTATCTGGACGTACGACTTACCGGTCTTTCTGCGAGTGAACATTTCAAACGCTACGGATGGTTGTTGGGTCGTCAACCCTGCGCAGATTGGAGACCGGCAACACAGCCGTCATATATCAATAAAGCTAGTGTAATACCATATTTAGCTCTCAATCAGATATCTATTGATAGCGAAACACAAGGTGGCTGGTGCTCAGAAGGGGAAGACCCCTTTTTTATTGTCGATCTTAATCGATGGCCAATCATGAGCCTTGGCTGGTTTGAATTCAAGATAACTATCCACAGTCAATACAAGCAGGGGCTGGGTAAGCTCTATCTCGATGTTGGGAATGGTTTTAATGAATTCGATACTGTCGTGCTCCCCTATAAAAACCATATCGAAACCGAGCGCCTATTTCGTCTTGACCGCCCTCTGCTCAATTTGAGATTCGACCCACTAGAACAATCAGGCCCATTTTCAATCAGTAAATTTGAGATCAATTTTGTCGCTGCAGACGAGATAGAAGCACGTTTGATACAAAAAATTCAGTTGGAGCATCCCATTTATTGTCAGAATGACGCTAAAACGTTATGTTCTACCATTTCTTGTAATACTGGAAAAAATGCTCAAGATCACCTCTTCTCACTTTATAACGAATTGTTTGTTTCATTCCCATCACTGGATTATCAGGAATGGATTGACACCATTGAAAAACCGAATCAGCCCAGCGTAGATAAGGTAGTCGCAATGCTGGCGAGCATGAGTAAGCAGCCACTGATTTCCGTGGTGATTCCAGTCTATAACCCGGATGAAATATACCTGCGAGTCTGCCTTGATTCCGTATTGGTCCAGAGCTATTCCTGCTGGGAGCTCTGTATTGCGGATGATCACTCGACGAAAGAACATGTGCAGCGGGTGCTGCGCGAATATGAGGCCAAAGATAGTAGGATAAAAGTTGTCTACCGTGAGCAAAATGGTCATATTTCGGCGGCCTCTAATAGTGCTTTGGATATTGCAAAAGGGGATTTTGTGGCCTTGCTGGATCATGATGATGTGCTGCAAGAGCATGCGTTGCTGTTTATGGCGCAGGCAATCAGTGAACAGCCTCACACTCAGATCCTCTACAGTGACGAAGACAAGCTCAATGGTCGCGGAGAGCGCTTTGATCCTCATTTCAAGAGCGATTGGAACCCGGATTTGTTTTTCTCACAAAACTACGTCTCCCACTTCGGGGTCTATCGCCGCTCCCTGCTGCAACAGATCGGTGGGTTCCGCTTGGGGGTAGAAGGAAGTCAGGATCAGGATCTACTGCTGCGTTGTCTTCCTCATGTAACGGCAGAGCAGATCGTTCATATTCCCCGTGTGCTTTACCATTGGCGTATGATAGAGGGCTCCACGGCGATGGCTTCCGGAGAGAAGAGCTACACCACGGATGCAGGCATTAAAGCACTACGCAATTATTTTGCGGAACAGCAACCAGGTGTAACGGTGGAGGCGGGCATGGCGCCTAATACCTATCGGGTTCGTTATCCCATCCCTCAACCGGCACCTCTGGTCAGTTTGCTTATTCCGACCCGAGATCGCCGCGTTTTGACCGAAACCGCTGTACGTAGCATCATCGAACGCAGTACCTATACCCATTTCGAGCTCCTGATCCTCGATAATGGCAGCGTCGAGCAGGAGACCCTCGATTTCTTTACTCAGATCCAACAGGAAGATAGCCGGGTCAAGGTATTACGATACGATCATCCTTTCAACTACTCGGCTATTAACAACTTTGGCGTCCGCCATGCCAGGGGCTCTATCGTCGGATTAGTCAACAATGATGTTGAGGTGATCAATCCAGATTGGTTGACCGAGATGGTAAGCCACTGCTTGCGACCTGAGATCGGTTGTGTGGGCGCCAAGCTCTATTACAGTAACGATACTTTGCAGCACGGTGGTGTGATCCTCGGTATTGGTGGGATAGGAGGGCATTCTCATAAACAGTATCCTCGTCACCATCCGGGTTATTTCAGTCGTTTGTTGCTGACGCAAACACTCTCGGCTGTCACGGCAGCCTGCCTCCTTATTCGTAAAGAGATTTATAACGAAGTTGCTGGGCTGGATGAAGAGAATCTGCATGTTGCTTTTAATGATGTGGACTTTTGCCTGAAAGTACGCGAAGCGGGTTATCGCAATATCTGGACGCCTTATGCCGAGCTTTATCACTATGAGTCAGTTAGCCGAGGCGCCGAAGATTCACCAGAGAAAATTGCTCGATTTAATAAAGAGATGAATTTTATGAAATCCAAGTGGGGTAAACACCTTGAGCGGGACCCATTTTACAACCCACATCTGACGAAGGAACGAGAAGATTTCAGTGTTGGATCTATCGATAATTATTTTTCGAAAAAATAGTTTTTTAAAAGTATTTTTATCTTGTTTTATTTCACGGGGTTGGGTGGTAGCAAATAGCCCATTATAAAGCGCCTATTATCTTACATTTAAAGGCTGATAAATGATTAAAGAAACATTTGATTTTTGTAAATCTACAATAAATGATTCCACTGTACTATGTGATGTGCAAGTAAATCCTACAAGAGTGCATATTAGTGATGGTTGTGAGCATCATATTAAAGTTGATCAAGCGATACATGATGGCACTCGAGCTATTGTTATTGGATGGTGCAGTCAAGAAAATGCCATATTTCATATCTCGGGAAAGGCTAGAATAACAGAACTACAACGACATGAAAGACCTGATGTGGCCGAGAGCCTAAGTCTGGTGCCCGGGGGACAATACGGATTTGCCATTCAACTAGATATTCAGAAGATCAAAAGCGTAGTTAGTATTGGTGTCGCACCATCACCGGGTGCTGTTCCTACGGAGCTGTTTGGTATCAAATTTGATAAGAATGCATCAGCCAAGTTAGATGAGGTAGCGATCCAGTTTGGAATGCTCCAGCAATTCAATGGCATCCACCCAAGCCATCCAGCCTTTTCAAAATTGATAGCAAAAGCCCCTCGCGCTCAAGGACCATGCTTGTTTGCCAAAGCGCATTTTGAAGCGGTTGTAGCGTGTAGAAATAATGGTGAAGGTTGTGTTGTTGGCTGGTTTGCCATGGCTGAAAATGTCCCAACTTGGTTGGAAGATGAGAAGGGTAATATATATTCAACTGAAAATGCATTCAGATATGTCCGAGCTGATGTAAGACAAGCTATTGCTCAGCTAGTAGATTACCCTGTGATAAATAGTGGGTTTATTTGCTATGTGAGCGGAATCAACCCTGGCCAGCAGCTCAGCTTGAAAGTACTGGGTGAAGACGGCGTGCATGTATTGGCTACGTTGGTTTGCACTCCGTTGTCAAATAATCCCGTGGAAGCTGCACAATGGTTGTCATCGATTCATACCCCTCTTGCAAGCTTGCATGAGCGATTTGCCAAGGTTGATAGTCCTCTGTTAAGTCGACTACTGTCACACACACAGGATCAGTGGTCTGCTCTTCCCGTATATGTCCATGAGTTAGGCTCACCGGTTACCATACCAAAGGTGAGTATTATCGTACCCTTGTATGGCAGAACAGATTTTATCGAACATCAGCTGATGGAGTTTTCTGAAGATAGATGGTTTAGTCGTCATGTTGAGCTTATCTATGTATTGGATGATCCGGATCTAGTGGAGGGCTTCCCTAGTCAGGCAGAAAAACTCCACCGTATTTACAACATCCCTTTCAAATGGGTATGGGGAAGTGTTAACCGGGGTTTTTCTGGCGCTAATAATCTGGGGGCTAGTGAAGCATCAGGGGAATTTCTTCTGTTCCTCAATAGCGATGCATTTCCTCGTAAGGCGGGGTGGGTAGAGAACCTGATGATGGCTCTCCAGAGTCAACCGGAGTTAGGTGTGATTACCCCACGTCTACTTTTTGCCGATGGCGGTATACAACATGCGGGAATGACATTCCTGCGCCGTGAAGAGTTGGGCATTTGGGTAAATCACCACCCCTATATGGGCCTGGATCCTTCACTCGATCCGCACCAAACATTGACGACGGTGCCTGCCGTAACCGGCGCCTGTATGATGTTGCGGCGACGTGATTTTGATGCCGTAGGTGGTTGGGATACCGGTTATCTTATTGGGGATTTTGAGGATTCTGATCTCTGCCTGAAATTACGTGATGCGGGCTTTACCATCGGTTATTTACCGACCGTTGAGTTAACTCATCTTGAGCGACAATCGTTCAAGCTCCTTGGTGAAGGTGATTTCAGAACCAAGGTCGTTATTTTGAATGCAACACGTCATCAGGCCCGCTGGCAAGCACTGCTCGCTGAAAGTAATAAACATCACAAACTGTCAAAAAATTGGTAAAGGCGATCTGAACATGATGAATAATCAGCGTATTTTGGTTATGGCCCATGCTCATCCGGATTTCAGTCTGGGTGGTGGTGAGATTGCGGCTTACAACCTGTTCAAGGCCTATCAACAGCATCAAGATGTGGAAGAGGCATGGTATCTTGGTCGAGCCGATCGCGGACGCGGGGCCACTGGTGCGATAACCCTGCGCAGGCAAAATGAATATCTGTGGGAACAAGCAGTGCATGATTGGCATATGATGAAAGCCGTGCACCAAGAGAGTCTGAGCACTTGGTTTGCCGATCTCATCCGGGCATTGAAGCCGACAGTGGTGCATGTTCATCACTATGCCCATATGGGGCTTGAATTTTTCCGGATTATCAAGCAGGTTGATCCTGATATCCAAATCGTCATGACCTTGCATGAGTACATGGCGATCTGCAGCAATAATGGTCAGATGATTAAAACCGGTGATTTCAAGCTCTGCAGCAGAGAAAGCTATGATGAGTGTCACCGCTGCTTCCCTAATCGTACCCCCGAAGAGTTCTGGATGCGCAAGCATACCTTTATGAAGCACTTTGCATTGGTCGATCAATTTGTGTCGCCTTCAGAATTTCTTCGTCAGCGTTATATTGACTGGGGCTTGCCCGCCGAGAAAATTGTGGTGATTGAAAATGGGCAATCTTCTGAACCCGCAATTCCACCCCGCCCGCTGGCCGAGGGAGAGAGTCGCAACCGCTTTGGCTTTTTTGGTCAGATAAATCCCTACAAGGGGTTGGATGTGTTGTTGGAGGCACTGACCCTGATGCCTGAATATGAGCGAAAAAAAGTCGTGCTAGAAGTTCATGGCGCAAACCTTGAATATCAATCTGCCGAGTTCCAGCAAAAAATTGAAGCCTTGCGCGGGCCATTGATGAAAGAAGGGGTGGTACAGTGGGTGGGTCCCTATCAACCTCATGAGTTACGAGCCCGCATGGCGGGAGTTGATTGGGTCATAGTGCCATCGATTTGGTGGGAAAACTCACCCATGGTGATACAGGAAGCAAAAGTATGCGGTCGCCCGTTACTGGTTTCTGATATCGGTGGGATGGCTGAAAAAATAGAGCATAATGTTGACGGCATGACCATCTCAGCAGGGAATCGATTGGAGTGGCGCAGGATGTTGGCGCGTGAAGATATTAATGCACTATTTGATAGTGTTATTTCAAATATAAAACGGCCCTTAACCTATAAAGAGTGTGCAGATGAGCACTTGGCTTTATTATCTCTGTGAGGCAAAATGACAATTCAAAGATGCCCTGATGGACTTATTTTACCAGCCAATACGCCGACACTACATCCAGATAGCACATTTGAACTTCCGGTCTGTATTCAAGCAACACTGGCACAAAACAATAAAATAAGCATAGGTGCCTTTACTGGCATCTATGGTGGCCGAATAGGCCATTGCATGATTGGTCGTTATTGTTCAATCGCATCTGGTGTGGATATTGCATCAGATCAACACCCGACAGATTGGTTGTCATCTTCGATGATACAATATGTCCCTAATTTGCACGGCTGGGGTGATTGGTTAAAAAGGAACGAATTTGACTACATTAATCCAGAAAAAATGTTTATGTCAAACACACCGGTAAATATTGGTAATGATGTTTGGATAGGTCAAGGTGTTTTTATCAAGTCTGGTGTTAATATCGGTCATGGCGCCGTAATAGCAGCACATTCAGTTGTTGTTAATGATATCCCATCCTATGCCATCGCTGCTGGTGTTCCTGCTAAGGTTAAAAAATATAGATTCTCCGATGATTTAATTAAAAGATTACTCAATATTAAATGGTGGGAATATAATATATCATCCATAAATAATATCGATTTTTCTAATATCGAAAATGCGTTGTCTTTGCTTGAAGAAAGAATAAGTCAGGGGAATTTAATACCATTTAATTTCAAGTCAGTTAAATATGAGGATATCAAGTGAGCAATGTTTTTATATATGGGCTTCCCGCATCAATAGATAATGCACCAATGATGAATGAGCAAGAACTAGATTCTGCTGTTGGTGGCAATACTGGGAACTTAGCATTTTGTTATGCGCTCTCCCGCCATCTGGGTGGAAATCTACCCACAAAGTCATGGTTGGAGGGAAATTCTGCATATTTCAATGAAAAATGTACAGGGGTCCTTACACTTGCGAATCAGTTAGGTAAACACGCTGACTTAGGTTATTTTGCTGATGCATTAGGAAAGCATAATTCTAGACTGATTGGACTTGGTCTGGGGGCTCAAGCAGATATTGGTGGTATTGTCGATATACCTGAAGGTACTCAACGCTGGCTTAAAACAGTAATGAATAGAGCTCCCGGTGATGGTCCTAATATTGGCGTCCGTGGAGCATTTACTCTTTCTGCATTAGAAAAATATGGATTAGCAGAGCGTGCAACAGTATTAGGTTGTCCAACACTGTTTTTAAATGAGAGCAAAAATTTAGGTTCTCTGATTAAAAAAAATTCAGAGAAAAACTTTAAAAGAATAGCGGTAACAGCTGGGCATTATAAATGGAAGCATTTAGGAAAGCTTGAATCATCACTGACCTCCCTTCTTACTCATAATCACGACTATATTATTCAAAGTCCTATGCCAATGGTCTCATTTGGTCGAGGGGAAGTGTCCAATACATATGAGAGTGATTTCACAGAAATACGTGACTATTGCAAGCCAAATATGGAGTTGAATGATTTCAACGAATGGCGAATGGATCATGCTATTAGCTTTTTCTCTGCACCAGCGTGGATGGAGCATCTTCGTAGATTTGATTTTGTGATTGGCGTCCGTATTCATGGTGTGATGCTTGCATTGCAAATGGGAATACCCGCGGTTTGTATAGCACACGACTCAAGAACAAAAGAACTATGTGAGACTATGATGATTCCTTTTATAGAAGCATCTAAGGTTTCAAATGGGGTAGATAAAGAGCAGTTGCATGAAATGTTTAAATTTAACGAAAAAGACTTTGATGAAAACAGGATCGTATTGGCTAAAAAATATGTAGATTTTTTGAATGATAACAAAATTCCATTTGTTCCATATTTAAGAGAGTTGGCCGGTAACTAAACTAGCATCTCCCTGTAAAGCAGGGGGATGACTTTCCATTACAATATTTTGGTAAAAGGAGATGTATTAAGTGAAGTTTATCACTGATCCAAGATCTTCGGTAAGCTGGGCAAAGTTATTTTTTGATATGAGATGTGTTGACAATGTTACGTGTATTCCAGAGTTTAATGACGACCCCTATTTAGAGCCTAGGGCGCTGCCAAAGTTACCAGATACTGTTGAGATGCTTTCTGGGGCTTTAGATGTTGATCCAGGTGTTCGTTTAGTTGGCCATAAATGGTTGTTAAATGATGATGGTGACTTTTTTACTGATGAGGTTTTTACACCGACACGTATATCAAGTATGTTTAATTCAGATAGGGATGTCCCGATAAAAATGAGTGATGATGGTGCATTTACATATGTACCTGGACGTCGTCGTATTTCTATTAAGGAAAAAGTTGGTATAGCCGTGGCTTCTGAGCCAAGTAACTGGGGCTCTTTTATATTTAGGGTTATTCCCAAGCTTGTTTTATTGAAATCTTTAGGCTGCCAAAAGATCTTGGTTTACTGTAGTCATGAAACTCAGCGGCAAGCTATTAGAACAATAGGGTTTAATGACGGGGATATTATTTGTCATTATCCTGAGAATGAATATGTTTTAGAGTCTGGAGCTATTTATCCGATGGCTCTGAATACAAGTGGCTATCTTTCCACATTCGCTCGGGTCGCTTTTTCTATTATTCCTCGAGCTAAAAATTCTAGATTCGGAGAGCGGTTGTATGTTTCTCGAGGGAATTCATCTAATCGTAAATGTGTTAATGAAAATGCGGTTACTACTATGCTTATTAGGCATGGTTTTTCGATCTTATATCCAGGTGAGTTAACATTTTCTGAACAGGTTGAGGCTTTTTCGGCTGCTAAGTTTATTGTTGGGCCTTCAGGTGCCGCAATGTTCAATGTTGTATTCTGCCAGCCTGGAACATCGGTTATAGATATCGAAAGCCAGCGTTCGTGGACGTATGCGCATTGTAGCTTTTTCTCCTCTCTTGGGCTTAAATATGGTGTTTTTTGGGGGCAGGCCGTTGATAATAGGAGTACACATGCACCATATGAACTCGATGTTGATGCTCTAGAACATAGAGTCAAACAATGTATATCATCAATGTAAATTTTTATCGTCCATCTGATGGCTTCACTACATTGGTGTCAAAAGTAAAATTTAGTTATTATATGCGTACAGTTTATTTAAGTCGACGAATTTTCCTATTAGGAGAGGATGTTTGTTGTATTGAATAACAATAAAATAGCAATGTGTTCTATCCTTAAAAATAAGACACTCTATTTTTAAAATAGATTGCACGCCATAAATGTATAGGAAGTTATTATATATCTTGTAATACCAGTACTGCTGGCAGCTTGAGTTATCAAATAAACAGCATGATTATGGCATCATTCATGGTCTAGAATAACAAATTTAACCGAGAGTTAATTTTCAATCTTTGGTATATAATAGGCTCCCCCCTCAGCAATGGAGCTTACTCAACTATACATGGTGTACTACATATAGCATGCAAACGAGTTTGTGAGATATATTATTACACATATCCACGTGCTAGTATGTATATAATGCCTAATGCCTAATGCCTAATGCCTAATGCCTAATGCCTAATGCCTAATGCCTAATGCCTAATGCCTAATGCCTAATGCC